>OMQW01000002.1 GCA_900313345.1 uncultured Eubacteriales bacterium | reverse complement strand
TAAAAGGATTGTCACCCGTGAATTACAGGTTACAATCCTCTAATTAAGAATTATTTATAAACTGTCCAACTTTTGGGGTTCAGTTCAGTTTTCTAACTTTTTTCTTTATGTTATAATTAGTAAAGTTTAGGGGTGATTATATGCACGAATTATTATCTGGTTGTGGAGATTTAGAGTCATTAAAAGCTGCTATTAATGCTGGAGCTGATGCTGTTTATCTTGGATTAAAGTCTTTTAGTGCTAGAAGTTTTGCTAAGAATTTTACTAGAGATGAATTTATTGAAGGCGTTAAGTATGCACATCTTTATAATGTAAAAGTTTATGTTACTATGAATACTTTAGTTAGAAATGAAGAGGTTAATGATTTTTTAGATGATGTTGATTTCTTATATAATAATAATGCTGATGCTTTATTAATTCAAGATTTTGGTATGATGATGCTTGTTTTAAAGATGTATCCAGATCTTCCTGTTCATGCTTCTACACAAGCTAATAATGCTTCACTTGAAACTATTAAGTTTTTAAAAGATATAGGAGTTAGTCGTGTTGTTCTCCCTCGTGAAATGAGTTTAGAAGAAGCTAGTAAAATAGATTTTGATATTGAACTTGAAACATTTATTCATGGTGCTTTATGTATTAGTTATAGTGGTGAATGTTTAATGTCTTCTATGATTGGTGGTAGAAGTGCTAATAGAGGTAGTTGTACATATTGTTGTAGAATGCCTTATGATTTATATAATGAATCTAATAAAATTAATTCTGGTTATTTATTATCAACTAAGGAACTTAATACAGCACCATCTTTTAATGAGTTAATGAATAGTAATATATTAAGTTTTAAAATTGAAGGTAGAATGAAGAGTCCTGAATATGTATATTATGTTACTAAGTTTTATCGTAATATTATGGATGGTAAAGGTTATACTAAAGAAAATATGGATATACTTAAAATACTTTTTAATAGAGATTTTACTACAGGACATTTATTTAATGAAGATATTATGAATACTAAATCATCTTCTCATAAAGGATTATTAATTGGAGAAGTTTTATCTTTTGATAAAAATTATATAAAATTAAAAGTTAATAGAACTTTAAGACAAGGTGATGGTATTAGAATTAATGATACTGGTTTTACTATTAATTATTTATTTGATAAGAAAGAAAATTTAATTAATAGTAGTGAAGATATTTGTTTTATTAAAAATACATTTGATGTTAAAATAGGTGATGCTATTTATTTAACTAGTAGTAGTTATTTAAAGAATAAAATACTTAGTTATGAAGAAAAAAAGATGCCTATTGATATAAAGGTTAATTGTAAGGTAGGTGAAAAACTTTCAATTACAATTAATAATAAAATTACTGTTTATGGTAAGTATATAGATAAAGCTTTAAAAACTCCTACTAGTAAAGATGATATTTTTAATAAAATTAATAGATTAGGTGATACTCCTTATTATGTTAATAAATTAGATATATCTATTAGTGATGATTCTTTTGTTCCTGCATCTATTTTAAATGAACTTAGAAGAGAAGCTATTAATAAGTATATGGAATATGTTTTATCATTTAAAAGAGATGGTAAAAAAAATATATCTTTTGATAAGATATCTTTACCTAAATTAACTTCTAATAGTCTAATTATTTATTCTAAAGATGATTTTAATAATAATTATTCTAGATTTTATACTTCTAATTATGATTTATTTAATGAATATAAGGATAAATATAACATTTATTATATTGAAGACAGAGAATTATTTAATAGTAAATTAAATCTTAAATATGTTAGTAATCATTACACTTATGGAAATCATTCTATTGCTAATTATACTTTTAATGTATTTAATATATATACTGCATATTTTTTATATTCTATTGGTTATGATTTAATTACTATTAGTCCAGAACTATCTATAGAATATATTAATAATTTTATTGAATTATTTAAAAGTAAATTTTTATTTAATCCGAATATTGAGTGTTTAAATAATTCTAGAGTTGTTAATATGACTATTAAAGGTAATATATTAAATATTTCTAAAGATAAATATTATTATTTAGTTAATAGAAATAATCTTAAGTTTCCTGTTTATTTTGATGGCACTCTTACTTATATTTTTAATTATGAAAATTCTTTACTTAACTGTAAAGCATTATTAAGAGATGATTTAAGATATTTATAAATTTACTTATTAATATATTTGTGCTAAAATTAATATAGTTAATAGGAGGATCTATTTATGAAGAATAAGAAGTTATTAAAAAATTATTTTTTACTTGTTTTATCTATTTTAGTTGTTATATTTTTATGCTTTTATATAGGTAGATGGTATAAGGTTTATAATGAATATCAATTACAAACACCTGTTATTAGAGGTAGTTTAAATTATGAAATTACTCCTCTTGACTTTGATCATTATTTAATGGAAAATCCTACAAGTACTTTTTATTTATGTACTAGTGATAATATGAATTGTAGAACTTATGAAAAAAATTTTAAAAAATTAATTAATAAGAAAAATTTACAAGATAAAATTATTTATGTAAATCTAACAGGTAGTGATATTGATAGTTTTGTAAATAGTTTTAATAATAATTATAAATATAAAGTTTCTTTAAAAAATGATTTACCTGCTTTTGTTTCATTTAATGATTTAAAGGTTACTGGTATATTACAAAGTAATGATAGTGAATTATCAATTAAAGAAACTGAAAACTTTATTAAATTAAATTATATTAGTGAATAGAGTACTTAGTACTCTTTTATTTGGGAGGATTTATGAATCATATAGTATTATTTGAACCAGAGATTCCACAAAATACTGGTAATATTATGAGAACTTGTGTTGCGACAAATACACATTTGCATTTAATTAAACCACTTGGTTTTATTCTTGATGATAATCATTTAAAAAGATGTGGTGTTAATTATATAGATAAACTTAAATATGATGTTTATGATAATTTCGATGATTTTATGAAAAAAAATAGTAATGGAGAATATTACTATTTTACAAGATATGGAAAGAAGCCTCATACTAGTTTTGATTATTCTAATAAAGAATCTAAAGATTTATATTTTATATTTGGAAAAGAGTCTACTGGTATACCTAAAGAAATACTTAAAAATCATTTAGATCATTGTATGAGAATTCCTATGAGCGATAATGTTAGAGCTCTTAATTTATCTAATTCTTGTGCTATTGTTATTTATGAAGTATTAAGACAACAGGATTTTAATGATTTACTTAGATATGAGCCTTTTAAAGGAGAAGATTACTTAGAAAAGTAATTTTTTTTATAATAAAAAAAGACTAAACCGTTAAGAGTAGTCTTTCTAGTTTAATCCATAATTACGTAGATAATACTTAATCATTATAGATTTCTTATCAGAGTTATCTTTCTCTTTAAAAATTTGTTATCATGATCTTGCACTCTCTAAGTAGAATTATTAGATTTAACTAACTAGGCTTTTATATCTTGTATACTAGATATATTTTAAGAGTGGGTTATCAGCAGGAGGCCTTCCTACTAAGTAAATATTATTTAAAGAATAAATAATTTATTTACTGGTTTACCAGTTGCTCTAAATGCAACCCGGCATTTAGGTAATTACTAGCAACTTTCTACTTTGAAGTTATCCGTCTTCACAAATCATACTAGTATATGAATAGATAAGAGCTCACAAAATGTGAAATATCATATACTTAATATAAATATACTACGTATTATATAAAAGTCAATAAAAAAAATAAAAATTTTTAAAAATTTTTATTTTATATATCCAAGTCTTTTTAAAGATTTAGTTAATTTCTTTTCAGTTGTTGTTCCAACAATTCTTTCTGTTACTAATTCTTTACCATCTTTAAAGAACATTGTTGTTGGTGTTCCTTCAAAATCATATTTTTCATCAAATTTATTATAATCGCTTTTACTCATATAAGTTATATTTAAATTATAAGCTTTTAAATCATTATCATTTAATACCTTATTAAATATTGGAGCATATTCTTCGCAATGAATGCAGCCATCTTGAGATACTTCTAATACAAAAGTTTTTTCATCTTTTATCATTTTATCAAGATCTTTATAAGTAGTTCTTTTTAGATTACTTTCACATCCTGTAAGAATAAATATTCCTAAAACAATTACTATAATTTTTAATACTTTTTTCATTTTTTACCTCTTTTCAAAAAAAGTATAACATATCTTTAATTTTTATGTAAAGTAGGTTATAATAATATAAGAAGAATAGGGGAATAGTTATGATATTTAGAAAACCATATGCTTTTTTAATAAAGAACTTTAGAAAAATACATATTGTATTACTTGCATGTAGTGTATATATTCTATTTAAAATTAATGATTTAATAGCTTTTATAAAAGATTTTATTTATTTTGGAACTTATAATGCGTATTTAGATTCTTTTGATGCTAAAGTAGGTGTTTTATATTATATTGCTACTTTATTTATTATTTTTACCTGTTTAAGTTTAATAATTTTATTGCAAAGAAAAAAGAAGCCTTGGAAAATATATTTAGTTTACATAGGTGTTTTTGGGCTTTTATTTGGTGGAGTTGCTGGAGCTTCTAGTTTCTTTAGTGCATTTAAGGATTATAGTAATGTTTCAGGTATTCTTGGTATTAGAGATATTTTAAATATTGGACACTTATTTATTTATCCTATAATGTTTTTGTTAATTATTAGAATACTTGGATTTGATTTAAAGAAATTCGGTTTTGAAAAAGATCAAGAGTTCTTAGAACTTTCTGAAGATGATAGGGATGAATTTGAAGTAAATTTTGAATTTGATAGAAGAAGTTTTATAAGAGTTTGGAATAGATTTTTAAGAAATGCTAACTATTTTTATTTAGAGCATAAGTTTGTATGTAATATATTTATTGTTTGCTTTACGATATTTATACTTGGTTATTCTTGCTATAACGTTTTTGTTATTCATAGATCTTATAGGGAAGGAAATAGTTTCAATAGTGGCATTTATACAATTACACCTTTAGCTAGTTATGTAAGTGATAAAGATTTTTCTGGAAATGTTATAGAAGAGGGATATAAGTTTGTTGTTGTTTCTATTAATATTAAGAATAATTATTATAAACAAATCGCTCCTAACTTTAGTAGATTTCATTTAGTTAATGGTAATATGGAAAGAACTTATTCTACTTACTATAATTCTTATTTTACTGATTATGGTTTAATGGTTGATAACAACTTAAATATTCCAAGTGGATCTAATAAGACTGTTAATTTAGTTTATAAGATAAAAAATAGTTATCCTAATAATAGATTTGTTTTATATTATCAGGAACTTGATAGATTACATATTCTTAGAAAAATTAAAATAAATGTTAAGGATAGTGCTTTAATTACTTCTGCCGGAGAATATCCTTTAAATAAAAAAGTAACCTTTATTTTTACTGATAATAGTAAGAAAGAAGTTACTTTGAGAAGTGCCGAAATAAATGATAATTTTAATTTTAAAAGATATTATTGTATTTCTAGTAGTGATTGTTCTATAAGAGATTTTAATTTATCTAATAATGGTCAAAAAATACTTAAAATTACTTTTAGTGGTAGTGACTTTGATGGGGAAGATTTTATTGACTTTTTAGTGCACTATGGTAAAATTAGATATAGGGTAGATAATAGTAAAAACTATAGTGTGATGAAGTATTTTAAACTTAGTAATGCTTTATCACTTTCTAATGAAGGCAAGGAAGTATTTATTAAATTAAACGATGCTGTAAGTAATAGTGATAAAATTGATATAATATGTACTTTAAGAAATAGAAAGTATATATTAAATGTGAAATAAAAAGGAAGGTATTTATATGAAAAAGAATAATGTTAAAGGACAAATTATTAAAATTCTTGTTATAGCTTTTGCAATACTTTTGGTTTATGTTTTATTTATTTTTCCATTAATTAAATTTAATGAAAGTGAAGATAAATTATTAGAGGCTGGTAAAAGATATTTCGAAGTAAATAAGAATTTATTACCTAATGAAGGATCTGTTTCTACTGTAGGTGCTGTTAAGTTACTTGATCAAAAATATATTGATGATTTAAGAACTAGTTATAATAATAGTACTTGTGATAGTCGTAATAGTTTTGTTAAGGTTAAAAGAAAAGAAGGTAAATATACATATTATGCTTATTTAAAGTGCGGAATATTTTCTTCAAATATTGACCATGATGGACCTGTTATTACTTTAAATGGCAAAGATACTATTTATGTTGAAAGGGGAGATTCTTTTAAAGATCCTGGTATAAAAAGTGTTGTTGATAATCAAGATGGTACTATTAAAACTGATTTAGTTGATGTTAGGGGAGAAGTTGATTCTAATATTATAGGTACATATAAGATAACTTATTCAGTTAGTGATTCACTTCTTAATAAGACTGTTGTTACTAGAAATGTAATTGTTAGACAAGATCTTGCTAAGACTGTTGAAAAAGAAACTCCTAATGATAATTTCTATAAGGGTAATAGTTCTATTAATTATATTAAATTTAATGGTCAATTATTTAGAATTGTTGGCCTTGATAAAGATAAAAATATTAAGATAGTTAATACTGAAGATATTTCTAATGTTGATTATGATTCTGTTTATAACTGGCTTAATGAAGTATATTATCCTAGCATTAATGAAAATAGTAAGAAATATCTAGTTACTAATTATGAATTTTGTAATGATACTGTTAGTGCTAAAAAGTTAAATAGTTATAAAGCTTGCAATAGTAAAATTAAAGGAAATGCTGGACTTTTAGGAATAAATGATTATAATAATAGCCTAAAGGAGGGGGAAAGTTACCTTTATACTGATACTATTAATTTAACTAGTAATAAAGCTACTAGTAAAGAAGTTTGGACTAGTCGTAATTTCTTCTTTGGACAAGATTCTAAATATTATAAATATAACAGTAATTATATGTTTAATGTAAGACCTGTTCTTATTATTAAAAATGGTACTAAGATAAAGTGTGGTTCTGGAACTTTAAATAATCCTTATAGTATAGGAGATTTTAATAAAGTTAAAGCTGGATCTAGTGTTAGTAATCTAAGAAGTGGAGAATATATTACTTATAATAACGTTATTTATAGAGTTTCTTCTGTAAAAGATAATGATGTTAAAGTTATATCTTATTATAATTATCCTATTGTTTCAGAAGATTCCACTTCAACTATTTATAATCCTAATAAGAAGAATAACGTTGCTTATCAGATTGAAAATAATGTAAGTAGTGTTGTTAGCAGTAAAATATTTATTAAACATAAAACTTTAATTAATATTTATGATAAAGTTTCAACTTATAGTGGTAAGCATAGTACTAAAACATTTAATATTAAATTTAGTGCTCCATCTATGTATGATTTATATTCTGCAACTAATTTATTTACTTGGTATTCAGATTATAGTAAGAAAACTGGAATTTATTATGGTAGTAATAATGGTACTATTATAAATGAAAAAGGAAGTTCAACTATGCCAATTTCTACAAGATTTAGTGGGTATTTAAATACGGATATTGCTATAGTTTCTGGTGACGGTACGCTAGATAATCCTTATAAAATTAGTAATTAATATAAAGGTATTTTCATGAAAAAAGTATTTAGTAAAAAATTAAAAATTATATATGTTCTTCTTATATGTTTAATTGTTATATATTTAATACTTAGTTATTTTGAAAATAGCATTAGAGATATACTATTTCCAATTTATACTGTTAAGGATAAAACAAGTAATGTTTTAGAGTATCAAAAGAAATATCCAAATAGTAAATTTGTTGGTTGGATTAAGGTTCAAGGTACTAATATAGATTATCCAATAGTTTATAATAATCAAAAAGAAGATGAAAAGTATGATTATGCTTGGATGAATGATGATATAAGTGAAATAAAAGATTTTATGCCAATTTTAGGTCATAATATTTTAAATGTTTCTTCCAAACCTATTATTTCTGATGATAGTATGGTTAGATTTGAACAACTTATGAGTTTTATTTATTCTGATTTTAGTTCCAAAAATAAGTATTTTCAAATTACTATTGGTGATAAAAATTATTTATATCAAATTTATGCAGTTTCTGTTATACCTGCAAACGAAGTTTTATATCATTATTATGACTTTAATAATACTAGTAAGAATAAATATATTAAGAAAAATTTGAGTGAAAGTTTATATAAATATAATGTTAATGTTAATAGTAAAGATTATATAGCTTCTTTATATACATGTACTCGTATGTTTGGCTATCAATATTATGATTTAAAAGTTGATGGAAAACTTGTAAAAAACGTGAAAAAGGGTTATAATTATGGTATGCATGAGAAAGAGAACTATAAGAAAATTAAGAACGTTATAAAAGGAGATGGCAAAAATGTTTAAAAATCGTATAAATAAGTGGGTTGGATTTTTATTTTTACTAGCCATTATAGTATTAAGTGATGTTACTGTTGTTAATGCTGAACAAAAAAAAGTGCAATTAAAACAATATATTACTATTTCTGAAAGTAATTATGCAACTGGTAATACTACATTAAAGAGAAGTGATAATTATAATGTAGGACTTTATGTTAAAGTATTTAGTCCACAATATTATGCTTCTAAGGTTGCAGAAAATAAGAATATTGATAGTGAAGTTTTTAAAGCTATTATTAATGATGCTTCTGTTGCTGCTATAAATGACGGAAATCCTTGGTATAAGGCTAATAAGAAATTTACTATTTCACTAGCTAATGCAAATACTACTGGTAATCCTAGTAATTATTATGCTTTGGTTTATTCTGCTACTGGTGATGATAGCAAATATGCTTATTCAAATGTTATTTATCAAATAACTAATGTTGATGATTCTATTTTAGATTCACATTATGTTGAAAATACTGTAAATAATAGTAGTTATTGTAAATGGGCTGTTTCAACAGCTGCTAAATATACTGGAAATATTTTCTACGATAATTTTGCTAATGTAATTAAGAAAGCTATGAGTCCTTGTTTCCAAGGAAATACTAATTATAATGTTAGTTATGCTACATTAAGTAAATTACAAGCTAAATTACAAGAACTTGAACCTATTTATCAAGCTTATTATGTTAAATATCGTTCATTCTATGAAAAAAATGTTAGTCCAACACTCCCTGATCTTGATTCTACTTGGACTAAAGTAGGAGATACTAATTTAACTAAAAATGGTATGCTTACTTGTGAAAATAAAAATGAAAGAACTTATAAATATTTATATTATGATCATGAAGATAAATATGGTGCTAATATAATATTTGGTGGAAAAACTACTAATAAAAATGCATGTACTACTACATGTCGTGAGCAATTAACAGTTTCATTTGGTCCTCCTAAAGTTATAGTTGCTGGTCAATGCTTTACTTATGAAGTTGAAATCAAGAGTACAGTTACTTGTATTGCTACTCCTGATTTAGGTAATTTCCCTGACTTTAATGATTATGTTCCATGTACTGCAACTCCTAAGTGTAATAGTGTTGCTGGATTAGAAGATCAAGCTGGACCTGAAGATGAATTTGATAGTTGTATTCAAGAAGTAGATGGTGGCAAATACTTACAATCAAGTATTAATAAATGTTATACAAAAGTTTATGGTAAGAAAAATTCTACTAGTAAGAAATCAAATAGCAAATCTTCTAAAGAAGTAACTATTGGTGATGTTAAAAAAACATTCTTACCTGTTAGATATCAAAATAAAGATAAAGTTTTAAATAATGTTATTAAAGTTGTTAATTATATTGGTGATCAACCAGTTAGTTGTCCTGCTTTTGGTACTGATGCTGCATCTATTAGAAGAATATATGATTATGCTAATCAAAATATTACTGGTAATTATATAGATTTAGGTAGTACTTTAAGATATACTAGAAAAACTAGTTGTGAATGGGATGGATATGGTTATTATTATTTCCATAACTTAAATAGAACTGCTAGATCAGTATGTAATATTCATAAATATAATTATCAAAATAATACTATGGCATGTGGTGCATATGTAACTTTAGACAATGTTGATAGTTGTACTATTGGTGGTGGCTGCTTTAGCGGAGCTATTAAAGCTTATAAACTTGTTTGTGACGCTGCTAAATATGGATATAAAACATATACTGACGAAAAAGGAAAAGTTCATAGTACACAAGAACCTAATTGTGGATTAGAACCTTATTTACAATATTATTATGTTGATGGTGAAGGATTTGTTAGACAACAAGGTTGTGGCGACACATGTCGTTATATTAAACCTGCTACTAATAAAGATGGAAGAGCATGTACTTATTATGATCGCGAAACTGCTGAAAGAGAATATGTATCTTCTGCAAGTAACTTTATTCAAGCTGTTATAGGATGTATTTCAAGTGTTGCTAATTGTGATCAAAAAACTGAAACTAAATATACTATGACTGCTAATAAGGATATTAAAAAAGATACTCCAAGTCAAACTTGTGATAGCTCTAACTATTCAACTAACAAAGATTGTCTAGTATTCCCTAGTACAAATGGAGAAAGTCGTTCTAAAGTTAGAACTTTTGATAACTTAAAACTTACTCAAAATGCTATTACTAAGTTTGTTGGTGGATATTGCGCTAATAACGTAATTGATAACGAAAACCCTGTAACTCTTTATCACACAATATTAACATTCCCTGGCGCTTGGATTAATAATAAAAATGGTAAGATAGTTTATGATGAATCTAAATTACCTGGTGGACAAAAGAAATGGTATACTGAGAAAAAAGGTAACTATTGTACACCTTTAAATGCAAAAGTTGTTAATGGTTCTTATTTCGAATGGTATCAATTAGTTAAAACTGGATGCTATAGTGGCTCTTATGAACAATATGCAAAAGAAGTTAGAGCAAATAAGATCGTTTATAATATCTTTAATACAGTTAGAGATTTTGGTAAATATAATTGGAATTTTGATACAGCTTGTTATTATTCTATAAGTGATAAAACAACTGTTAAAAAACCTAACGGTGAAGTTTGCGGTTGTGATGGTGATAGCTGCGAAGGTTCTTCATCTATAAGTAATTTTAACTCTAAGAGTTATACAAGTAATAATTTATTCCCTTCAAAGACTAGTTCTTCTAGTCTTAAGACTGGGGAAGTTAAAAAATTAACTTATAATCCATTAGAAAAGAATGGAGTAGTAAAAGTTGCTGAACAAAAATCTACTCGTTCTGCTGGATTTAACTGGTCTGTTAATGCTACCAATTTAGCAGTTCCTGATTACCCAGTTACTCCTTCAGCTTTAGTTAAGAAGATTCAAGAATCTAAACAATTTGATGAAGATGAAGTTGACTATGATCTTACTCTTACAAAAACTAATATAAGAAATATAAGAAATTTAAGTGGTAAGAAGAAAGAATTTACTTCTTTCGAAAATGGTAAATATGTAACACTTGAAAATAGTGCTAAACAACAATATATCGCTGCTGGATATAATGAAGGAGATGTTCCTGTTGTTACATTCTATGTAAGCAATATGTTTCATAAAACAAATCAATATGTTAAGGTTAATAAAAAACCTGCAGAGAGTGCTTTAAAATGTAATAATATTAAAGGATTAACTGCTTGTGATAATGGTTTATCTGGATTTGTTAAAACTGATAGTGAATTAGCTGCTTTTATAAGCGGTGCTCAATAGAATAGAGGAGTGTGATATATAGTGAATAAAGCATTTTTAACTGTTGGAATTATTTTAATGGCTATTTTAGGGTTCTATTCTATTGCAACTATTAATAATCAACAAACTGGTTCTGAACTTGATTATTATTTACTTAAGGAAACTACTGAAGCTTCTATGAATGATGCTGTTGATACAGCATACTTTAGAGCTAATGGTATTCTTAGAATGGATAAAGAAAAGTTTATGGAAAGTTTTGTTAAGAGATTTGCTACAAATGTAGAAGGTACTCGTGATTATCATATTAAAGTATATGATATTAATGAAACTCCTCCTAAGGTAAGCATTAAGATTAGTTCTGAAAAAGAGACTCAAGTTGTTAAAGCTCTTGGTAATAAAAACACTGTTGATATTACTACTAGTGCTGATATGATACTTGAAACTAAAAATAAAAATAATATTGCTATTACTAATCAAAATAAAGATGTAATTAGAAATTTAAAAATAACTAGTGTAAACGAGATTAAATAGGAGGATAAAAATGAATAATATTGCGGTTGGTTTAAAGAAATTTTTAAGTAATAAAAATACAGTTACTATACTGGGTGTTATACTTGCTATTGTCGTTTTATATGTTGGATATAATTGGAGAGTTAAACAAGCTACTAATCCAATTTCAGTTCCATACGCATTACAAGATATTAACCCTGGTACTCAAATAACTGAAGATATGATAGGTGAAGCGCAAGTTCCACCTGCTATGATAAAAGGTAATATTTATAGATCTAAGGAAAGTGTTATTGACAAGTATTCAAATGCCGATTCAATTATTCCTTCTGGAAGTTTATTTTATACAAGAAGTGTTGTTGAAAAAGAACAACTTCCTAATAGTATAATTCTTGATTATCCAAAGGGATATGTTCTATATTATATGCCTGTTGATATGGCTTCTACATATAGTAATTCAATATACCCTGGTAATTATATTGATATATATTTTAAAGCTACTTATGCTTCTTCTAATGAAGCAGATCCAAATAATGGAAAAGTAATGGTTGGAAAACTTTTAGAAAATGTAAAAGTTCTAGCTGTTAGAGATAGTAATGGTAAGAATGTTTTCTCTAATACTAATGAAAACTCTGTACCATCACAATTAATATTTGCAGTTCCACAAGAATATTATATTTTACTTAAGAAAGCAGTTTATTTAAGAAATTATAATACTGAACTTTCACCAGTTCCTACAGCTGAAAGTCAAAAAGCTAATCCTGGCGATTTAAAACTTTCAAGTAATGATATTAAAGATTTCATTAATAGTGTAACTGTTTGGACAGATACTGTTCAATAACAATGAATAAAAGAATAAAGAATAAAAATTTAAAAGGGATGTGGGATAATGAACGAGAATATCTTTGATAAGCTGGATTTTGGTCCTTTGAGACCACTTCTGGATAATGATGATATCACCGATATTTCTTATTGTAATGGTGGACAAATCTGGATACGTTCTTTATCTCAAGGTTCTCTTCGTGTTGAAGTTCCAGGTTGTACTCCAGAGTTTATGGAAAAGCTTGCTTTTCAGTGCTCTAATGTTATGGGTACAACCTTTAATAATGCAAAACCATTTCTAGATGCTGAGAGTAGTGAATTACGTTTAAACTTTGTTCATCAATCTATTGCTACCAATGGTATTGCTTGTGTTATTCGTAAGACACCTGCTAAGATTAGACTAAAGAAAGAAAAGTTATTACAAGAAGATTATTTCACTAATGATATTCATGATTTTCTTATTAAATGTGTAGAAGGACATTGTAATATAATTGTTTCTGGCGAAACTGGTTCTGGTAAAACTGAGTTTGTTAAATATTTAGCAAGTCATACTAAGGAAAGTGAAAAAATTATCACTATAGAAGATACACTTGAACTTCATCTTGATAAAATTTTCCCTACTAGAGATATTGTTGCGATGAAAACTAATAATGTTGCTAGTTATACTGATGTACTTGTTACATGTATGAGACAAAATCCTAAGTGGATTTTATTATCAGAAGTCCGTTCAGCTGAAGCTGTTACAGCTGTTCGTAACTCAATTTCTTCTGGACATAATATTTTGTCTACAATTCATGCTGATAAAGCCAGTGCTATTCCATATCGTTTATATTCTTTGCTTGAAACTGATATAGATGTTAATCAATTTTTAAATACTATTTATAGATATGTTCAAATAGGTGTTCATATTAAAGCTTATTATTCTAAAGAATATGGTAAATTTCATCGTGAAGTTGATGAGGTTGTTGAATTTTATGTTGATAATGATAATAATCCTATTTCACATACTATTTATAGAAAATTATATGGAATGGATCCTATTATGACTAGACCTTCTGAACATCTAATTGAATACTTAGAAAATCAAAATATTGATGTTAATTCAATTACTGGTCATTTAAGTACTGAAGATGTTGAAGATATAATAGCTGAAAACGAAAAACAAAAACATGAGTTAGAAAATAATCAAGCTAACCCTATTAATGATACTAACGTTAATAATACTAATGATGTTATAAATTCTATAGATGGTAACATTCAAAATAGTAATTCTGTTAATAATGAAGTTAATTTAGTTAATGTTAGTCCAATAAATGAAACTAATACTATTAATAGTCCTACTTTTAATACTACAATTGATCATTCATATAATTCTATGAGTATTAATAGTAACCCTATAAATCCTATTAATGGTGGAGGAGTGATGTAGATGGAATTATTTATAATATTAGTTATTGCTGTTCTTGTTATTTTATATAGAGGATATAGTGGTAAAAATGCTGTTAGATTCATTAATGATCAAGTTACAGTTTTATATGATAAGTTTGCTCCTTTTTCTTTTAAAAAGGTTAGAGAAAAAACTAAACAATTAGGACAAGAATATACACCTAGACAATATGCTATTCAAGTTGTTATTATTGGTGGATTTGCAGGATTAATTTCATACCTTTATTTTTACAATTTATTTATTAGTATTTTTTATGTTTTTGTTGGAGTTGCTGCTGTTCCTTATTTATCTTTTTTAAGATGTAATAGAGTATATAGTGAGTTTATATTTGAACAAATTCAAGTATATACTTCTAATACCATTATGGAATTTGCAACAACACAATCATTTGTTAAATCACTTGAGGGTGTAAGGGAATCAGGGCTTTTAGAAGATCCTGTTGTAGGTGATGTTGATAGAATGATTGAAATTGCTTATAAAAATGGTAGTATTGATGAATCAATAGTTTATTTTAATAAGCTATATCCTTATTATATTGTTAAAAATATGCATCAATTATTCTTACAAATAACTAAAGAGGGTGCTAGAAACTCTGCTGATAGTTTGGAACAAATGCAACTTGATATAGATACCTTAGTTGAAGGTGTTTATAGAGATAGAATTGATAGAGCTAATTTCCATAGAAAATTCTTACAATTTGGAGTTATGCTTTATGTACTTGTTTTACTTGTACAATATCTTGTTGGTAAAGAAAGTTATATTCTTTTACTTGATAAGTGGTATGTTAGTGGATTATTACATGCTATATTAATAATCAATAGTATATTCCTTATTAAGGGAGAAAAATATTATAACGAGAATGTAGGTGCTGAATAATGGAAATACTTGTTTTTGGTGGAATTATTTTATTTGTTCTTGTTTATAATAAAACTATAGATCCTAAGAAGTTTGCTAAGGATAATGAACCATTATTTGCACTTCTTAGAGAAGATGATTATGACTTTTTGGTACATATGAAATATGGAGAAAAAGCTGATCCTGATATTTTATTTCAAAAGAGAATTAATACTGGACTTTTTGCAGGTGCTTTTGTATTTGCAGTAATGATGTCTTCTATTAGTTTACTTAACGTAGTTGCTTGCTTTGTAGTAGCTTACTTTGTATTTAAATCTAATTATATGAGTTTAAAAAATTATTATAAAGCACATTTACATGAAATAGACTTAATGCTTCCTTATTACTTAAAGGGACTTGAAATACTTGTACAACATTATACTGTACCAGTTGCTCTTGCTAGAAGTATTGAGGATGCCCCGGAAATATTTAAACCTGGACTTAGAAAAATGATTGAAGAAATTAATGCTGGTGATTCTACTGTTAATCCTTATATGGAATTTGCAAATAATTATCCAGTTAGAGATTCAATGAGAATGATGAGACTTTTATATAGACTTGGAATTGGTTCACAAGAAAGAAAACAAGATAGATTATTAATGTTTTCAAGAAGTGTTTCAAGTCTACAAAATAAAGCTCGTGAAGTAAAGTATAAAGAACGTCTTGATAAGATGGAAAGTATGACTATGACAATGCTAATTTGTACTGGTATTGGGGTTATGTTAATATTATTAATTGCTATGATGGGAATGTTTTCATCACCAATTTAGTATATTGCATGGGAATAGTTAATATGTTATAATTTTATTGATAATGGAAGGAGATTATATTATATGAAAGAAGCTTCTGGAGAATTAAACCTAACTGTTGTTACTATTATTGCTATTGCTGCAATTGCTGCATTCTTTACAACAGTAATTTGGCCAAATGTTCAAAATAGTATTAATCAACAATGGAATACAGTTAATAATAGTAATATTGTTGTTACTAATCCATAATTTGTTAGGAGTATAAATATGAGAGATGCAATAGGCGGTTATTTTAACCTAACTTTGCTCTTTTTCTTTATTATTTTAGTTTCTGCTTTAATTGCTCTTGCTATTAGTTATACAAGAACATATAGAGTTAAGAATAATGTTATATCTTATGTTGAAAAGTATGAAGGTAATATGGATAACAAGGAAATGCTTGGATCTACTTTTAGTTATATTAAATCTGTTGGCTATAAAGCTAATAGTGATAGTATCAATGCTGCTACAAGACAAGGATATAAATGTGCTACTTATGAAGGAGAAGAATTAGGTTGGTGTTATAAAAAAAATAGTGTTTCAACTAGTGAAGATAATGAAAAAAGTGTTACTGTTGATATGGTATTTTTTGTAAATTTAAATATTCCATTTATAAATAGAATATTTAGTAATATTTCATTCTTTTGGATGAATGGAAGTACTAGTACTATACCAGTATTTGATTAGGAGGATTTGTTATGCGCGAAGCTTTAGGTGGTTATTTAGCACTTGTTATTATAGTTTTATTTATTGCTATTGTTAGTGGTTTTATGGCTTTTTCTGTTAACTATAATAAAGCTTTTAAAATGAAGAATAAAATTATTGCAGTTTTAGAAAAATATAAAAATAATCCTAATAATTCTGATGCTCAGGAAGAAATAAAAGAATATGCTAAGCAAATATCTTATAATGTTTCTGAAGCATATAAAAAAGATTGTTCATCTGAAGGTGATACTGGTTATACACTTGATAAAACTAATACTGGTTGGTGTTATAAAATTGTAGATGTTAATGATGAATCAAGTTATGGCTATAGTGATACTAATACGTTAAGTGATTATAAGGAATTTGAAAAGAGATATGTAGATATAAAGACATTTGTTAGTATTGATATGCCTATATTTAATAATTTCTTTTCAAAAACTAGTTTATCTTCTGTAAGAGGATCAACTAAAGTTTATACTAAATTTACTAAGTAGGTGATAAGATGAATGTTATTGTTGCAAATGAGAGAGCCGAAGAATTAAACAATTTAGACATTGAAATTATTAAGAGTTTAAATGGTGAATATCAAATTAATACTTTAATAGATACTTTCAAATATTTTTACTATAATAAATTAATTATTGATATAACTTCTATTAAAGATTATATGAATTTTTCTAATTTACAATTATTAAGTACTAATATTGATCCTAATAAAATTATTTTATTATTACCTGATAGTAAGGAGTGTTCTAATAAAAATTTTTTAGAAAGACTTATTTCTATTGGTATATATAATTTTACTAATAATATTAATGGTGTTAAGTATCTAGTAAGTCATACTAATACATTAGATGATGTTAATTATGTTTATAATATGGAAGATGATACTTTAGAAGATGAAGAAGTTTCTACAGGAACTATTCATACTAATAATAGTAATAATAAAATTATTGGTGTTAAAAATATAACAGATCATGCTGGAGCTACTACTTTTATTTACATGATGAAAAAGGAGCTTGAAAAAAGATTTGGTGATACTGTTTATGCAGTTGAAATTAATAGACATGATTTTGAGTATTTTAATGTAAAGAACACTATTTCAACTAATAAAATTAATTTAATGAGTACAATTAGTAAAATAAATGATGCTACTGTTATATTTGTTGATTTAAATGACATGGTTGATTATTCTATGTGTGATGAAGTACTTTATTTAATAGAACCTTCTAGTATTATGCTTAATAAATTAATGAGAACTAATAAAAATATATTTAGTGAACTTGATGGTAAAAAAATTATTCTTAATAAAAGTATGTTATCATCTAAAGATATTAGTGAACTTGAATATGAAACTAAAACTCATGTATTTTATAATGTTCCATCACTTAATGATCGTAAAAAAAGTGATGAAATAGTTAATGTGCTTACTAAACTTGGATTCTTTGATGATGAATCTAATGATGGTAAACTATTTGGGTTATTTAAAATTTAGTGTCAATTAGATTGACAAACAAACATATATTTTGTATGATTATTTTGTAAAGAAGGAGAGATTAGTATGAATAATTTAGCATTAATCGGTGTTATGGATACTTGCCAAAGTATTTTACCTTTACTTAGAGTTGTTAGAAAGGGTATTTTCCCAATTATTCAAATTGGTATTCCAATTTTATTAATTATTTTAGGTACTTTAGATTTAGCTAAAGCTGTTATTTCTAGTGACGATAAAGAAGTTAAAGCTGCAACAGGTAGATTAACTAAGAGAATGATTTATGCTGCAGTTATATTCTTCATGACAACAATTGTTGCTTTAGTAATGAACATTGTTGCTGCTGGTGGTTCTGAAGGAGCTGCAAGTGGACAAGATGTTGAAGGATGGCAATCTTGCTGGAATCAAGCTGCTTAATTTAAAAAAAATGATAGCAATTTACATTGCTATTTTTTTTGTTTGTTGATATAATTTAATTGAGATAATGTTTGGAGTGGTGGATTGTGTTTAAAATTCATAAAAGTAATTTAATATTTGTTTTTTTTGCGGTTTTTATGAGTGCAATATTACTATATCCAACTGATGCTTTTGCATATAATATTACTTGTGCCTATAAGGATGATAAAAATGAGGCTTATATAATTATTGATAGTGATACTGGAAATAATAGTGGATATGTTAAGTCATATAATGGTAAACTTATTTCTAGTATTCAAAATAGTGTTAGTTTGAATGAAACAGTAAATTTTGAGGATATAAAAAAATATGCATTAAAGGGTACGTCTCCAAGAAAAAAATGTCCTGAATATGCTAATGTATATGAAAGATTTAGACTATGGTCAGGTAGAAGTTTTGCAAATTATTTTGAAGTGGGTGGACATAAATCCGAAAAAACATGTTTAGCGGCTTATAAAAAGCAAAAAGTTAAATATACCGGAAAAAATAGAGATAAGAATATACCTGATGGTCAATATTCAATTGATTATTTTACAGTTAAATTAAGTAATTATACTGATGTAAATGGTAATGTTCTTAGCGCTTCTGATAGTAATTTTGGTAGTAATACTAAATCGGATTCTAAAAGCAGTGAATTAAGCTGTGTCGACGTTTTAGGTGATCCTGTAAATGATGAAAAATCTGTTGCTAATTTTTTACAAAAAATATTTAATTATATTAAAATTTTAGGACCAATTTTGGTTGTTGTTTTGAGCTCTGTTGATTTTACTAAAGTTATTTTATCTGGTAGTGAAGATGGAATGAAAAAAGCACAAAAAAATTTAGGTATTAGAATGTTATGCGCTGCAGGTTTATATTTTATTCCTAATTTGATTATTTTAATATTTAATATTATTTTTGGTGGCGGTTTTGATTTTGGCTCTATATGTGGCATAAAGTAGGTGAATATAATGTTTAATATAATGAAAGGATTTAGAGGCATATCTGCTGCAATTGATCTTGGTATATACAAGATAATTGCTGGAGCATTTTCTGTTTTCTTTAATATTTCATCATCAGAAATAATTAATGGAACTATTATTAATGATATTTTTAATAGAGTTCAATTAATTTTTGGTGTTGTGGTTCTATTTAGACTTGCTATTAGTTTAATAAATGGTATTGTTTCTCCTGAAACTGTATCAAATGCTAAAAGTGGGGTTGGAAATATTTTAAAGAGAGTTGTTGTTTCTGTTTTACTGATGTCTATTATTGTTCCTTTAAATATTCCTGATGCAGCAAGTGGCTCTTTCGAGGAAAAACTAAATAATAATGGTATCCTTTTCGGTACTTTATATGAATTCCAATCAAGAATGATTGAAAATAATACTCTTGGTACTCTGATATTGAACACTAAAACGGCTCCTGCTGTTGATGATTTTAATTCGAAAGGTAATACTTTTTCGTTAAATATTT
>OMQW01000006.1 GCA_900313345.1 uncultured Eubacteriales bacterium | reverse complement strand
TTCTTTGTTTCTAGAATGTTCTTTACCTCTAGTATATGGAACTATACAATAAGTACAAAACTTATCACATCCATAAATAATATTAACATAAGCTTTATAATCACTAGTTCTTCTAACAGGCATATCTTCAACAATAACATCATTAGTACTAAATACTTCAATCTCTTGTATACCTTCCATAATAGCTTTATCAACTATTTGAGGTAATCTAAATAAATTATGTGTACCAAATACAAAATTAACAAACTTATATTTATCTTTTATAGTATTAACTACGCCCTCTTCTTGTGCCATACAACCACATAAACCAATAACAAGATTAGGTTTTTCTTCCTTTAAATGTTTAAATCTTCCAAGCATACCAAAAGCTTTATTATGAGCATTCTCTCTAACGCTACAAGTATTAAGTAAACATAAATCAGCATCCATATAATCATCAACTTTAACAAAACCCATATCATTAAGTAAAGCTTCTATATTTTCACTATCATGTTCATTCATTTGACAGCCATAAGTTTTTAAGAAATATTTCTTACCACTATATTTTAATTTATAATCATCATCTAAACTAAAGTTTTTATGTAAAACATCTCTCTTTTTAAAGACATCTTTATAGTTAGGTAAATCCATTTTATCAACTCCAAATTCTTTTATATTATATATTTTATAAACTATTTTGTAAAGAAAAAAAGGAATAACTTCCTTTTAAATATAATTATTAATATAATCTTCTAATATATTAAAATTATTATTCATTATATTATCCTTAATATCATTATAATTATCTTTAATATCTCTAGTAACATTAATAATACTATCACTTAAACTATCCTTATAATCTAGACTCTTAATAATAAAATCTAAATTAGATAAACTACTCTTTTTACCATAATAAGAATTAATAACATAATTAAAGCATAAGCTTCTAAACTCTAATATATCAATTGAATTAAATCTTTTATCATTTAGTATTTTCTTTATAATACTAAAACTATTTTTATCACACACATCTAATATAGTTTGATTATTATTATTTTTAATATTAGGTATAAAATCTTTATTCCTAATAATTTTATTAACTATTTTTAAAGTATTTAAATAATTATCTTTAACAAGAATATGACAAATAGTATTACCCATATTATTTTGATGATTAATAAGTAATCTTTTATCACTAATATATGTATTAACTAATTCATATTGAGAAACTAAAGCAAGTTTCATTAATACATTATTCTTATCATCATCACAAACATTAATATCAAATTTCTTATTCTTAAGAACATCCATAACTACATCAAAATATTCTTTATTAATAACATCAAAAATAAGTTTAGGATTATTTAAACATTCTTTATATGCTTGATCTTTACTATAAAAAATCATAAAACACCTCTTTTTAGGGACTCCCTCATTATATAAAATCCCAAAAAACTTGTCAAATATAGTTTATAAGTTTATAATATATAAAAAAATGAGGTGGTAGTATGCCTAATATACCAAATAAAATTATTACACTAGAAACAAACATTTTTAAATTATATAAAGAATTAATGATATTAGAACAAAAAAATAAAAAATATTCAGAAGATTATGAAGATTCTATGTCTCTACTTAATATTGCAATTAAACTAGAAGATAAAATGCTTAAAGAAGTAAATACTAAAATATTTGATATAATAAAAAGTGAATTAGAAACAAACAAAAAATATAATTTAAAATTTGAAAAAGACGAATTAATAGATGAAAATTTAATATATATAAGAATATTTAATAAATTAGTAAAATTAAGAGTAAAGAAAAATGCGAGTGAAATTCAAAATGAATATGACTATATAAACAATATAGACTTAAGAATAAATGAACAATTAAATATATATAGATTAAACGAATTTAATAAATTTATAAGAAAAGAAGATAATCAAAAAATAAAAAATAAAATAATAGTAAATAAATATGAAGATTTATTTACAACAGGCTTAATAGAACCTATAAAAGAAAAAGATAAATTAATAGAATTATTGATTGAGGGTTATGACAAAGAAAACACTAGAAATAGAATAATTCATGCAGAAAATAATTGTATAAATAATACAATAAATGAATTACTATTATTAACGGATGATAAAGTAAAAGATAATATTAATTTAAGAAGAGATTTAATAT
>OMQW01000005.1 GCA_900313345.1 uncultured Eubacteriales bacterium | reverse complement strand
CCTCAAGGTAATACAACAACAGGTGTAGGTATTAATAAAGCAGATATAGATAAAAGTATATATGATGTATTAACAGGAGAATCAACAGTAGAAGATGCAATTATAGTAACTAAATATAAAAATTTATCAGTAATACCAGCAACAATTAATCTAGCAGGTTTAGATACAGAAATAATAGTAAAAAGTATGAAAACACCAGGATATCAAAGAGGAACATTATTAAAACAAGCACTATCAAGTGTACAAGAAAATTATGATTATATCATAATAGATTGTCCACCTTCTCTTGGACTAATAACAACAAATGCTTTAACAGCATCAAATTCAGTTATTATTCCAGTACAATGCGAATTCTTCGCACTAGAAGGAATTATGCAATTATTAAATACAATAATGCTTGCACAAAAACAATTAAATCCAAATCTTGAAATAGAAGGAGTATTATTAACAATGTTAGATTCTAGAACAAACCTAGGATTTGAAGTAGTTGATGATATTAGAAGATTCTTCAAAGAAAAAGTTTACAATACAATAATTCCAAGACTAATAAGATTAACAGAAGCCCCATCACATGGAGAACCAATAATAGCATATGATCCAAAAAGTAGAGGATCTGAAGCATATATAAATCTTGCAAAGGAAGTGATTGAGAGAAATGGAACAAAATAATAAAAGAAAAGCTTTAGGTAGAGGCCTAGAAGAATTGTTTTCAACTGAACCATTAAATTTCGAAAATGTAGAAACAAAAATCATAGAAGAAACACCAAAAGATGAAATAATAAATGTAAAGATAAGCGACTTAAGAAAAAACCCTTATCAACCTCGTAAAATATTTAATGAAGCTGCTCTAGATGAATTAGCAGAATCAATAAAACAACATGGTGTATTTCAACCTATTATAGTAAAAAAAAGTATAAAAGGATATGAAATAATTGCAGGAGAACGTCGTGTTAAAGCTAGTGAAAAAGCAGGTATATTAGAAGTACCAGCAATAGTAAGAGACTTTACAGACGATGAAATGATGGAAGTAGCGCTTCTTGAAAACTTACAAAGAGAAAATTTAACTCCAATAGAAGAAGCAGAAGCATATAAAAACTTAATAGAAAAACTAGAATTAACTCAAGAAAAATTAGCAGAGCGTCTAGGAAAAAGTCGTACTTATATTACAAACTCACTAGGTATATTAACATTACCAGAAGAAGTCAAAAATCTAGTTAATGAAAAAAAACTAACTATGGGACATGCAAAATGTTTAAGTAAGTTAGAAGATAAATTACAAATAAAAGAATTAACAGATAAAGTACTAACAGAAAATTTAAGTGTAAGAGATTTAGAAAAATTAATTAGTGATAATGATTTTTCTAAAAGAAATAAAATAAAAGTAAAAAAATCCAATCCATATAATTACTTAGAAGATGAAATAAGTGAAAAATTAGGAACTAAAATTAAAATTAATAATAATAAACTAGTTATTACATTTACTAATGATAATGATTTAAATAGACTACTTGAAATAATGCATTTAAATAAATAAGGAGTTAGCTATGATAACATTATTTGAAAATGAAATAAATTTAAAATATATAACTTTACCTATAATATATATATTAATAGGATTTCTTATATATTTAATCGTAAAAAACATCTTAAATGGATTATTTAAAAGTAAATCACTATTAAGAAAAAGACATTATCAAAAAAGAGTTGACACATTAAGAGCAATGCTTATTAATATAGTTAAATATATAGTTATAGTATTTGTATCTCTAGCCATTCTAACTGTATTTGGAATTGATATAAAATCTATATTAACAGGATTAGGAATAACTGCAGCAATATTAGGACTTGCATTTCAAGATATAGCAAAAGATTTACTTGCAGGAATAGCAATAATCTCAGAAGATCAATTTGAAATAGGTGATACTATTGAAGTAAATGATTTTATGGGAGAAGTTGTATCAGTTGGATTAAAAACAACAAGAATAAAGGATTGGAAAGGTAGAACTAAAATAATAGCAAACCACCAAATTACAGAATTAATTAATTATAATTTATCAAATAATTTAGCAGTAGTTGATATTGGACTAGAATATAAAGAAAATACAGAAGAACTATCTAATAAATTAAATGAAATATGCAAAAGAATTACTAAAAAATTAAAAAATATTAAAGGTGAAGTTAAAGTTCTAGGTATTAATGAACTAGGAGAATCTTCAGTAGTATATAGAATTGTTGTAGAAACAGTTCCATTAAAACAATTTGAAACAGAAAGAAATATAAGAAGATACTTAAAAGAAGAATTGGATAAAGAAAACATTAATATTCCATTCCCACAAGTTGAGGTGCATAATGGAAAATAAAGATTATAAACTTGGTACAAAAGTAGTTATGAAAAAGAAACACCCTTGTGGTGGAGATACATGGGAAATAATAAGACTTGGAGCAGATATAAAAATTAAATGTTGTACATGCTCACATACAGTATTTATACCAAGAATAGAATTAAATAAAAAAATTAAAAAAATATTAGAGGATGTGAATTAATATGCAAGAAAAGAAAAAAATGCATCTTAAAAAATATTACTTCCACCCTATTACAATGATTGTATTAGCATCATTTGGAATAATGATATTATCATGTATTATGTCTGCACTAGGATTAGGAGCAACATATAATACTGTAAATAATGCAACAGGAGAATTAGAACCACACTTAGTAACAGTAACTAATCTATTAAGCTTTAATAGTTTAAAAATATTACTTAGTAATGCAACAAGGAATTTCGTAGCTTTCTCCCCTCTTAGCATGTTATTAATGTCACTAATAGGTATTAGTATTGCAGAAGCAACAGGTTTTGTTGATGCATTAATAAAAAGAAAAATTAAAAAGTTAAATAAGTATCAATTAACATTTTTAATATTATTTATAGGAACAATATCGTCATTAATAAGTAATGTTGGGTATGCTATTTTAATACCACTAGCAGCAGTAATATATGAAATAAATGGAAGAAACCCAATATTAGGTATTGCAACAGCATTTTGTGGTGTAGCATTTTCATCAGCAGTAAGTATATTTGTTGGTTATACAGAAGTAAATCTAATACCATATACTACTGCAGCAGCATATTTAATAGATACTAATACTCATATTAGTTTAACTTCAAACTTGATATTTATAATAGTATCTAGCATCATAATACCTTTAATAGGAACATTTTTAATAGAAAAAATTATAGTAAATCGTCTTCCTAAATATCATTTTCATGATAGATCAACAGGTCTAACACTAAAGACTTCTGAACTATTATTAAAAGATATAGAAGAAGCTGAACAAAATAAAATAGTAAGAGAACGTAATGAAAAACGTGGACTAAAGTATGCAAGAATAGCACTAATAATAGAACTATTAATATTTATATATATGTTAATACCTAATTTGCCAGGATCAGGATTATTATTAGACACTGAAGAACAACTATATGTTAATCAGTTATTTGGAAAAAACTCATATTTCCACTTATCATTTACATTCTTAGCATCAATAGTAATGATAATAGTATCATTATTTTATGGACTAGGTGCTAAATCAATAAAAAATGATAAAGATTTAATTGAAAAAACATCATTAAGATTTAAAGATATTGGAATGCTTATAGTTTTAATGTTTGCATTCTCAGAATTTATTGCAGTATGGAAATTAAGTAATTTAGGACTATTTGTAACTGCCCTACTTTCTAATTTATTATCAATATTAAAATTCCAATCTATACCACTAATTGTTATAACTTTAATAGTTATATCATTAGCAGGTATATTTACAACAAGCATAAGTACTAAATGGCAAATATTTGCACCTATTGTAGTTCCGGCATTTATGAGTGCTAACATAAGTCCTGCTTTTGCACAAGTTGTAATGCGTGCAGCAGACTCTATGACAAAAGGTGTAACACCATTCTTATCATTCTTTGTAATTTATATTGGATATTTAAATCTATTTAATGAAAATAAATCTAGACCATTTACAATAAATAACTCAATAAGATTAATTCATCCTTACTTTTTAATAATAAGTTTAGTATGGATATTACTAATAATTAGTTTCTATATTACAGGACTTCCAATAGGTCCTGGAGTTAGTCCAACAATTTAGTTGGACTTTTTTATTGAAAAAAATTATTAAAATGGTATACTATTAAAAGAAAAGAGGAATATTATGAGTTTAACAGCAGGAATAGTAGGACTTCCAAATGTGGGAAAAAGTACATTATTTAATGCCATAACAAAACAACATATATTAGCAGAAAATTACCCATTTGCGACAATAGATCCAAATGTAGGAGTAGTAACTGTACATGATGAAAGAATAGAAAAATTATGTGAAATGTATAATCCTAAAAAGAAAATACCAACAGCCTATGAGTTTACTGATATAGCAGGTCTTGTTAAGGGAGCATCTAAAGGTGAAGGTTTAGGAAATAAATTCTTATCACATATTAGAGAAACTGATGCAATATGTGAAGTTGTAAGATGTTTTGAAAGTGCTAAAATTATTCACGTTGAAGGAAATGTTGATCCAGTAAGAGATATAGAAACAATTAATCTAGAATTAACAATATCTGATTTAGAAATAGTTAATAATAGATTAGAAAAAGTAGCAAAAAAAGCTCAGACTACAAAGAATAAAGATGATTTATTAGAAGTAGAAGCATTAGAAAAAGCCAAAGCTGCTCTACTTGAAAATATTCCATTAAGACAAGTTGATTATTCAGAAGAAGAAAAGAAAATATTAAAATCATATAGTTTCTTAACATTAAAACCAATTATTTATTTAGCAAACATTAATGAAGATGAAGTAGGATCAGATGATAATGAATATGTCTTAAAGGTAAAAGATTATGCTAAAAAAGAAAATGCGCCAGTAGTTAAATTATGTGCTAAATTAGAAGAAGATTTAAGTGGCTTAGACGATGATGAAAAGAATGAGATGCTAGATGCTATGGGAATTAAAGAAAGTGGTCTTGATACGTTAATATCAGCAACATATGATTTATTAGGATTAGCAACATATTTTACTGTTGGAAAAGATGAAGTAAGAGCATGGACATTTAAAAAAGGAATGAATGCAAAAAAATGTGCAGGAATTATCCATACAGACTTTGAAAAAGGCTTTATTAAAGCAGAAGTAATATCATATGAAGATTTAATAACATGTGGTTCTGAATTAAAAGCACGTGAAGAAGGAAAAGTAAGACTAGAAGGAAAAGATTATCTAATGCAAGATGGAGATATCTGTCATTTTAGATTTAATGTATAAGACTATTGTTAAAATAGTCTTTTTTTATTTACAAACAAATAAAGATTTGTTATAATACTTGCGAGTATTAAAAAAATACTCCTTACCTAGCAATAGGTCATAAGTCCAGAAGGAGGTGTACTATGAATAAGTATGAATTAACTTTCATAGTAAGATCTGATATAGAAGAAGCTGAAATTAAAAAAACAGCTGAAGATATGAAAAAAGTTCTTACTGATGCTAAAGCTAATATTGTTGAAGAGAAAGCTCTTGGACAAAAAGAATTGGCATATGAAATTAACAAAATGAAAACTGGTTATTATTTCTTCTTTGTAGTTGAAACTACAAGCGAAGTAATTAACGAATTTGAACGTTTATCAAGAATTAATGAAAACGTTATGCGTCATTTAACTATCAAAGTAGAAGACTAAAGTGAGGAATTAATATGAACAAAGTATTTTTAATAGGTCGTCTAACAAGAGATCCAGAACTTAGATATACACAAGGAAGCAATGCTGCAGTTTGTAATTTTACTATCGCTGTAGATAGAGTTGGTGTTCAATCAACTGGTGGAAATGAAACAGCAGATTTTATCCCAGTAGTAGTTTGGAATAAACCAGCAGAAAATTGTAAGAATTATTTATCAAAAGGTTCGCAAGTAGCAGTTGATGGTCGTATTCAAGTAAGAACATATGATGATCAAAATGGTCAAAGAAGATATGTTACTGAAGTAATAGCATCACGTGTTGAATTCTTAGGTGGTAAAGGAGGAAATTCTGAATATAGTAATAACAATACTTCAGAAGGACCTACACCATATGATTTTGCAAACACAAATGCTGCTCCTGCTAATAAAACAACTGATGTAGATAGTAATCCATTTGCAGATTTTGGATCTTCAATAGAAATAAGTGATGATGAATTACCATTCTAATAAGGAGGATTGAAAACATGGCAGAATTTTATCGTAAAAAGAAGAAAGTTTGTATGTTATGTGCTGGTAAAACAGTTTCATATAAAGAACCAGAAATCTTAAGAAAATATATTAACGAAAAAGGTAAAATCGTTCCAAGACGTGTTACTGGAACATGTGCTTGTCATCAAAGAGTAATAGCTCGAGAAATTAAAAGAGCTCGTGCTATAGCATATTTACCATATACTAAATAAGAGTGTTTTATAACACTTTTTTTATTTTATAAAATAGACATATATATTAATTTATTATATAATATTAATATAAATTTGGAGGTCTTATGAAAAATAAAAAAGAATATAAGAAATTAGTAAAATTAATTAAAAAATCTAAAATAGTATTTATTATGAATCATAAGAACTTAGACTTAGATGCAATAGGTTCATCACTTGGAATGTATAGCATAGTAGAGAAAATGAAAAAAGAAGTTTATATAATAATTGATGAAGAAGATCATGAAGCAGGAGTTAATAAAGTATTACATGAAATAGAAGGAACTTATCATATTATTAAAAGTGAAGATCTTCCTATATATTTAAATAAAAAAAATAAAAAGAATTTACTAATTATTTTAGATACTAATAAAAAAGGTTTACTACAAAGTGATAAACCGTTAGAATATATTGATAAAATAGCAGTACTAGATCATCATGAATTAGGAGAAGATTCATTAACTGATTGTTTAATGATAAATGAAGAAATATCAAGTACAAGTGAAATGGTTCTAAATTTTGCTACATCACTTAATATGATATTTTCACCATCTATCAATACAGTATTACTAGCAGGTATAATACTTGATACTAATAATTTTTCATTAAAAACAAATAGTGATACTTATTATTCAGCATATACCCTATCTTCTTATGGAGGAAGCACAAAAAAAGTACAATACCTATTAAAACAAGATATAGAAACATATTCAGAAAGACAAAAACTTTTATCTAATATAATCTTTAAAAAAGGAATTGCAATAGCCAAAGGAACTCCTAATGTTATATATAGAAGAGAGGATTTAGCAAAAGTAGCAGATACACTTTTATTCTTTAATGACGTAGAAATATCATTTGTTATTGGTAAAATAAGTAAAGATGAAATAGGAATATCAGCTCGAAGTATTGGAAATAAAGATATAAGTAAAGTAATGACTTCAATAAATGGTGGTGGAGATACTTATAATGGAGCAGCTGTATTTAAAGGCAAGAAAATTAGTGAAGTTTATGATATACTATTAGAGACCCTTAAAGGAGATGCAAAATAATGAAAGTTATATTTTTAAAAGATTTAAAAAAACAAGGAAAAAAAGGCGAAATTAAAGAAGTAAAAGATGGTTATGCAGAAAACTTTTTAATAAAAAATGGATATGCTACAAAATTAAATGAGACAAGTAAAAGAGATTTAGAACATGAACTTAAAGTAGCAAGAGAAGAAAAAGAAGCTGAAAAACAAGCGGCTGAAAATTTAAAAACTAAACTTGATAAAATAGTATTAGAGTTTAAAGTTAAGACTGGCGCAGGAGACAAAGTATTTGGTAGTGTTAGTCCAAAACAAATAAGAGATGAATTACTAAAAAAAGAACTAAAAGTAGATAAGAAATCTATTCTTTTAGATAATAATATAGATACATTAGGATTTCATAATGTTGAAATAGAATTATATAAAGGAGTAATTGCTAAAATAAAAGTACACTTAATAAAATAGAGGTGATATTATGGCTATTAGAACAATGCCTAATGATATAGATGCTGAAAAGTCAGTCCTAGGTGCCTGCTTTCTTTCTAAGTATGCTCTTCAAAAAGCATGTGAAAGTTTAACAGAAGAAAGCTTTTATGATGAAAAAAATTTAACAATATTTAAAGGATTAGAAGCATTAAATGAATCTAAAACACCTCTTGATATTGTAACATTTACATCATACATGCAAGATAATAAGTTATTAAATGATGCCGGTGGAGTTGAATATGTAACAAGTGTTGTTAACTTTGTACCAGTTGCATCAAATATTGATTATTATATTAAAATAGTTAATGAAAAAAGTATGTTAAGAAAACTTATTAATGCGGCAGAAGATATAGCAAGCGAAGGATATAATACACAAGAAGATGTAAATGATACATTAGATGTAGCAGAAAGAAAAATTCTTGATATAGTAAAAAATAGAAAAGCAACTGAATTTAAATCAATACAAGATATAATGAAATCAACAGAAGCAAATCTAGAAAAACTAGCAGAAACTAAAGGGGAAGTAACAGGACTTGCAACAGGTTGGTATGATTTAGATAAACTAACTGCAGGACTTCATGAGAATCAATTTATAATAATAGCAGCTCGTCCTGCTATGGGTAAAACAGCATTTGCACTAAACTTAGCAACAAATGTAGCAATAAACTCTGGCAAAACAGTTGCTTTATTCAACCTAGAAATGGGCGCTGAACAATTAGCAAATCGTATATTATCATCACTTGGTGGTATAGATGGATATAAACTTCAAACAGGAAAACTTTTAAATGATGATTGGAAAAGAATTAGTGAAGCAATTAGTCAATTAGAAGATACTAATATGTATATAGATGATACTCCAGGTATTACAATAGGAGAAATACGTGCAAAATGTCGTAGACTAGCCAGTACGGAAAAAGGCCTAGGATTAGTAATAATTGACTACCTACAATTAATTTCAGGTGGTAAAAACTATGGAAGTAATAGACAACAAGAAGTATCAGATATTTCAAGAGCATTAAAAACTTTAGCAATGGAATTACATATTCCAATAATTGCCCTAGCTCAACTTTCACGTCAAGTAGAACAAAGAGAAGATAAGCGTCCATTAATGAGTGACTTACGTGAATCTGGATCTATTGAACAAGATGCTGATATAGTATCATTCTTATATCGTGATGACTATTATAATAAAGAAGCAAGAAATGATGAAAATTCAAGCATAACAGAATTAATAATTGCAAAACACAGAAATGGACCTACAGCAACAATTCAGTTATTATTTAAGAAAAATTCAAGTACATTCTTAAATATCAGAAAGGAGGCTCATCCTGTTGAAAATCAAAAATAAAATTATTCTTTTAGGACTAATAACTTTATCCCCTATTATATTAGGAATGAAAAGTCTAGATAAAGCCCCTAATACTTATTATAGAGTCTACTTAAATAATAAAAATTTAGGACTAATTAAATCTAAAGAAAGTTTAGAAAGTTATATCGATAAAAAACAAAATAGTCTAAAAGAACAATATGGGGTATCAACTATTTATGCACCTGAAGGCTTAAAAATAGTTAAAGAAATAACATATAGTAATGATTATCAATCTACTAAAACTATATATAATAAGATAAAAAAAGAATCAAGCTTTACAATAGATGGCTATAAAATAACTATTAGACCATATAATTCAAGTGATAAAAAAGAAAACCCACTAATTATATATACTATTAATAAAAAAGTATTCACAGAATCTGTTGATAAAACAGTTAAATCATTTGTAACTGATGAAGACTATAAAATATATTCTAGTGGAAAAAAACAAACTATAGATGATGTTGGTAAAATTATTAAAAAAATATATATAGGTAACAAAATAAGTATAAAAAAATCAAAAATATCAACAAATAACAAAATTTATACAAGTACTAATAGTTTAAGTAAATACTTATTATTTGGTGGTAATGATAATGAATCAAAGTATGTTACAAAAGAAGGAGATACTATATCTGATGTAGCATATAATAATAAAATGGCCCCTGAAGAATTTTTAATAATTAACCCTAATTTTAAAGATGCTAATGCTTTATTATATCCAGGACAAACAGTAAATATTGGTACATTAAGTCCTAGAATAAGTATTGTAGAAGAAGATAAAGTAGTAGCATATCAAGAAAAAAAATATCAAACAGAAACACGTAATGATAACTCTAAATTAGTTTCTTATAGTGAAGTTATTCAAAAAGGTGTAGATGGTAAAGATAAAGTTACTCAAGAAGTACAAAAAGTAAATGGTGAAACAACAAACATTGTACCAATTAGTACAGAAGAAGTAACACCAGCTATTACAGAAATAGTTGTAAAAGGAACTCAAGGATCTGGATATGGAAATGTTACATCAGGATATGGAAATGTTTTAGCAACTCGAGGAGAATGGGGATGGCCTGCAACATGTGCATCTATCTCAAGCCCATTTGGTTATCGTTGGGGAACATTACATGATGGAACTGATATAGCAGGATGTGGATATGGTTCAAATATATTTGCAGCTATGGAAGGAACAGTAGTAAAAGTATCTTATAAATATGATAATGGTAAATATATAGTAATACAACATCCTAATGGATTCTATACAATGTATGCCCATTTATCGGGATATAATGTACAAGAAGGCCAAAGAGTATCAAAAGGCCAAGTAATCGGTTATATGGGACAAACTGGATTTGCAACAGGTGTTCACTTACACTATTCAATCTGGTATGGCTATCCATATTATGGAGGTAAGGTTTATAATGCAATGTCTTTCTATTAAAAAAATGTATTTTAGAACAATCGCTAGTGGTTCAAAAGGAAATTCTTCAATTGTTTTATGTGGTGATACAAGACTTTTAATAGATGATGGTATCTCTTACTTAACATTAAAGAGAAATCTAGAGTCAATGAGTCTAGATTTCTCTATGTTTAAAGGAATACTTATCACTCATTCTCATAGTGACCATGTTAAAGGATTAGAAAGTCTATTAAAACATACTAAACTAAAAGTATTAATACCTGAAGAAATGTATCATGAATTAAAAGATATAGTTCCAAAATATAGAGTAATTTTTATAAAAGAAATAAATAAATTAGATGATGTTAAAATAGAAGTATTTAATACATCACATGATACAGATATAAGTGTTGGATATATAATTACATATAATGACAAAACACTTGTTTATATTACTGATACTGGTTATTTAAATAAAAAATTATTTAAAAAACTAAGTAATAAAAATATATATTTAATGGAAAGTAACCATGATGAAGAAATGTTAAGAAATGGACCATACCCACCATTTCTAAAATCAAGAGTACTAAGTGATCATGGACATTTATCTAATAAATTAGCATCATCTTACTTAAAACAATTTGTAACTGAAAATACTAAATATATTTTTTTAGCACATTTAAGTGAAAAAAATAATACAGAAGAATTAGCAATGAAAGAAGCTCTTGATGCTTTAAAAGATAAAAATATAAAAGTATATATAGCAAAGCAAGATGAAATGGGTAAATTAGTAGAGGTATAATATGATAAAAATAATATGTGTAGGTAAAGTAAAAGAAAAATATCTAAAAGATGCTATAGAAGAATATAAAAAAAGACTAACTAAATATACTGATATTGAAATAATTGAATTAAATGATTTACCATACCAAGATATAAATAAAGTAATAAAAGAAGAAGGAAAAGATATAATTAATCATCTAGATCCTAAATCATATATAGTAACACTAGAAATCAATGGTAAAACTCTTTCAAGTGAAGAGTTAGCAACTAAATTAGATAATATAAATATAACAAATTCAAATATAACATTTATTATAGGTGGTAGTTATGGTTTATCTGAAGAAGTAAGAAATATGTCTAACTTCAAATTATCATTTTCTAAATTAACATTCCCTCACCAACTATTTAGAGTGATGTTATTAGAACAAATTTATAGAACATATAAAATAAGAAATAATGAAAGTTATCATAAATAGGAGTAATTATGATTGGAAATAGTTGGGATTTATATTTAAAAGAAGAATTTAATAAAGAATATTTTAAAGAATTAATAAGTTTTATAAAAGATGAATATAATACTAAAGTAATATATCCACCAAAAAACGAAATCTTTAATGCATTTAAATATACTCCATATGAAAATGTAAAAGTAGTTATACTAGGACAAGATCCTTATCATGGAGAACATGAAGCAGAAGGATTATCATTCTCTGTTAAAAATGATGTTAAACGTCCACCATCACTTAGAAATATTTTTAAAGAATTAGAAGAAGATCTTAATATAAAAACATCAAAAAATAATTCATTAGTTCCCTGGGCAAATGAAGGTGTATTACTATTAAATAGTGTATTAACAGTAATTAAAGACTCCCCTGCTTCACATCAAAAAAAAGGCTGGGAAACCTTCACTGATGAAGTTATAAAAATATTAAATAATAAAAAAGAACCAGTAGTATTTATATTATGGGGAACATATGCAAGAAGTAAAAAGAGTTTAATAACTAATTCTAGACATTTAGTATTAGAATCCCCTCACCCATCACCATTTTCAGCATATACAGGATTCTTTGGAAGTAAACCATTTAGTAAAACAAATAAATTCTTAAAAGATAATGAGATAAAAGAAATAAACTGGCAAATATAAAAGACTAATACTTTTTAGTATTAGTCTCTTTTATTTCTATTAAATCATATTTTTTAAAGTGACACATTAAGTGAACACCTCTAGTCTTTTCTTTTAATTCATTATATTCTGATACACAATCGTTATAATATTTTTTAGAAGCATTTAAGTTACATCTATCATTTTTAATATCTTCGTAAATATTGGAAATATCTTCGTTTTTTAAATAAGAATCATCACTATTAATTTCATCAATAAATTGTAAATATAAATTTTCAATTATATTATCAAGCTCAAAGTTATCTAAATCACTAAAATTTATATCTTTATAATTATCTTTATAACTTTCATCAAAATATTCTATAGTTTTCTTTAGATGATCTTCCAAATCTCTAAGATAAAGATTTATTTTATCTTGTACTAAATCTATTTTTATAGAAATCATCTTTTTATTTTTTAAAGCTTTAAAACCTCTTAATAAATAAATAAGTATAAATAAAATAAAAACTACTAAACAAATAATAATTATATTAAACGTCATATTATCAATCCTCTAAAATAAATTATAGCAAATAAATAGTATTTATTCAATTTATTAATTATTCATTTTTTCATCAAAAACTTGTATTGTATTATTAGGTTCGCTTCCTTTAACAAAATACATAAGCTTTTTCTTTTCTCTATCATCATTAATAGGATTTCCACTAATTGGATCTACAAATACAGGACTTAAACTTTTAGGAGCTTTATACCAAACATCTTTCATATTCTTCTCATAATTTTCTATAGTTTTATACCAAATGTTTTGAGCATTTAAGGCAATTTTACCAATCTCTTTATTATTATCATATCCAAGCCAAACAGCAAGAACAGCCTTTTTATTATATCCAATATACCATTCATCAGTATCAGTAGTACCACTTTTTAAAGCGTAAGTATGTTTTAGTTTAGTACTAAGTCCAAGTGCCGTTGGAACATTATAATCAATAAAGTTTTTATCATAAGTAGAAGTTAACATATTATTTAAAATAAAAGTAAGGTTACTATTTAAAGTAAGAGTTTTAATATCATTATTTTGATATATTATATGCCCTCTTCTATCAACAATTTTTTTTATTAGATGAGGTTTTACTTTATAACCAAGATTTGCAAAAGCAGCATAACCACCAGCCATTTCCATAATATTTATTTCACTAGTTCCGAGGGGAAGTGAAGGACAAGCACGTAAGCTAGATGTAATACCTACTCTATTTGCAACATTTATTAAAGCATCACTACCTAAAAACATATTAGTTTTGACAGCATAAATATTATCAGAATAACTAACAGCAGCAGCCATAGAAATAGGTCTATTAGCATATTTATCATTATAGTTATGAACTTCATAAATATTATTATTATCAAGATTAAACTTAGTTTTTTCACTAATAAATTGACTACTAGTAGTAAATCCATTTTCTAAAGCAGCATAATATAAATAAGGCTTCATTGTAGATCCAACTTGTCTTTTTGAAGATACTGCTCTATTATATTCTGACTTATTGTAGCTTCTACCACCTACTAATGCTAAAACACTGCCATTACTTGGATCAAGCATAACAGAAGCAACTTGCAACTCTCTATCATTTTTTAATTCATTATTTATATTATTAATAAGAGAATCCTGACTATCTTTATCTAAATAAGTATAAATTTTAAGCATTCCTAAATTATTAAAATCATGAGAAATATCCGGTATATCCTTAAATTCTTTTAAAACAGCATCTTTATAATATAAGTATCTTTCATCATTCTCCCCTTTCTTACCAACTAAATTAACACTATCTTTTTCTGCCCTTTCCTTATCATTTAAACTAATCATCTTATCTTTAACCATAAGATTAAGAATAATAGATTTTCTTTTTCTATTATTATCATAATTATCAATAGGATTATAATTACTCGGAGACTTTGGAATACTAGAAATAGTTGTCGCTTCACTTAAACTAAGATTTTTACAATCTTTATTAAAATAATATTTACATGCTCCGCCTACTCCATATATTCCATGACCATAATTAATAGTATTTAAATAACCCTCAAGAATTTCGTCTTTACTATATTTAGCTTCTAATCTAATAGTATATAAAGCTTCATCTAATTTTCTTTTAAAAGTTTTATCAAAATCCAAAAATAAATTTTTAACATATTGTTGACTAATGGTTGACGCACCCTCATTTAAATTTCTATGTAAAATATTATTTTTTAAAGCAACTAATATTCTAGGATAATCAAATCCATGATGTTTATAAAAGTTTTTATCTTCAGAAGCAATAGTAGCATTAATTAAATTTTTTGAAATATCATTAAGTTTAACGTAATAACCGTTTTTAGAAGTAAAGTAGGGTAATTCCTTATTATCATATAAAATAATATTATTAGTATCTTTAATATTGATTTTTGGACTTAGATTTCCATATAAAGTAACTGCTATAAAAAGAATAATAATAAGTACTAAATTAATAATTATAAACTTATATATTTTTTTCATAGAATCACCTAATAGTAGTATTTTACAAATAATATAAATTATGTATTAAAAAAATAATATTTATGTTATAATAAGCTAGAATTTAGTGGGTGATTGTATGGAAAATTTTAAAGCATATGTAACTATATCTAAAAATAATATAGAAAATAAAGACTTAGTAAATGTATTTTATGATTCTAAAAAGAAATATTTATATTATGTAGATAATGATAATAATAAAACTGTAAATATTTTAGACTTAAAGACAAATACATTTAAAAGAGATAATGATGATATTTATTTAACTATAAAATTTTCATTAAATAAAACAACAAAAAATATGATGGAAGTAAAATCATTAAATAAAAATATTCAATTAAATATTAAAACTCTATCTTTAAAAAAAGAAAAAGATAAAAATATAGAAATAAGATATATATTGGAAAATGAAGAGTATTTATATAAGTTAGAAAGGGTGATATAAATGAGTATATTAAAATCTTTAAGAGAATCTTTAAAAGATGTTTTAAAAGAAGCTGGATATAATGAAGATAGTATTATAATAACTGAATCAAGTAGAAAAGATTTAGGGGATTTTCAAATAAATGATGCTATGCGTTTAGCAAAAATATATCATAAAAGCCCAGTAGATATAGCAAATGATGTTGCAAATATATTAAAAGAAAATAAAAATTTTAAAAATGTAAATGTAGCAGGACCTGGTTTTATAAACTTTAGTTTAAGTGATAAGTTTATTATAGAATCTTTAAATAAGATAACAAATATAGATGAAAATATTGATAAAGAAGAAAATAAATTAATATTTATGGATTATGGTGGTGCAAATATTGCAAAAACATTACATGTTGGACATTTAAGATCAGCAAATATTGGTGAAGGTGTTAAAAGGTTAGCTAAAACTTTAGGATATACAGTAATTAGTGATGTTCACTTTGGAGATATTGGTAGACAATCAGGAATGGTTATATCAGAAATAAAAGAAAGATATCCAAATTTACCATATTTTGATGAAAACTATAATGGAGATTATAGTGAAGTAGATTTTACTATTACAGAAGATGATTTAGGTGAAATTTATCCATTAGCAAGTACTAAAGCTAAAGAAGATGAATCTAAAATGGCTGAAGTAATTGAAATAACTAAAGAATTAGAAGATGGAAATAAAGGTTATACTGCACTTTGGAATAAGATAAAAGAAGTATCAATTAAAGATATAAAAAAAGTTTATAAAGAAATAAACACAACATTTGATTTATATGAGGGAGAAGGGGACTGCTACCCTTATATACCAGAAGTAATAGATTACTTAGAAAAAGGTAATTACTTAAGAGAAAGTGAAGATGCCAAAGTAATAGATGTTATAGAAGAATCTGATAATTCTCCAATGCCACCACTAGTAGTAATTAAAAATAATGGTGGAACTTTATATGCAACAAGAGAACTAGCAACTATGTATTCAAGATTAAAAAGATTTAATCCAGATGAATTATGGTATTTTGCAGATTTTAGACAATCATTATATTTTGAACAAGTATTTCGTGCAGCAAAGAAAACAAATTTAATAGAAAATAATAAGGTATTAGGATTCTATGGCTTTGGAACAATGAATGGAGAAGATGGAAAACCATTTAAAACTAGAGATGGTGGAGTAATGAGTCTTAAAGAATTAATAAGTACACTAACAAGCGTAACACGAGCTAGAATAAATGAAAATATGGTAGAAGAAGAAAAACGTGATGAAGTAGCAAGAAAACTAGCTATAGCAGCCCTTAAATATGCGGACTTAATACCATATAGAGAAACTGATTATATATTTGATCCTGAAAAATTTACAAGCCTAGAAGGTAAAACAGGACCATACTTACTATATTCAACTATAAGAATGAAATCTTTATTAAGTAAAGTTGAAGATAAAGAGTATAAAGTAATTAAATTAAAAGGTAATGAAGATAGAAAAGTAGCCTTAGAATTATTTAATTTATCAGAATCTTTAACAAAAAGTTTAAAAGTAAAAAGTCTAAATGAACTAGCAGATTATATATATAGATTAACTAGTTTTTATAATTCATTTTATAATTCTAATATAATTTTAAAAGAAGAAGATGAAGACTTAAAAGAAAGCTATTTAGCATTAACTAAGTTAGTTTATAATACTAATTTAAAAGTTTTAAATATACTTGGACTAGAAATTCCAGAAAAAATGTAAAGAAACTTATTGCATAAGAATAAAATATATGGTATAAATATTCGTGATATTTATATTTAGTAAGCAAAACTTACGTGGAGGAATTATGACACTTAGCAAGATGAAAAAGGAAGATTTAGAATTATTATCAAATAAAGATATAACATACATGATAATAGAAGAAGAAAAGAAACCATTAAATACAGCGGATTTATTCAAAAAGATTATAAAATTATTAGAATTACCTGAATCTACTTTCGAAAATAAAATAGCTGACTATTATGGACAATTAGCAACTGATAAAAGATTCATACTTTTACAAGATGGAACTTGGGATTTAAAAGAACATCATACATCTAAAAAACTTATTACAGAAGAAGATGATGAAGATGATGAAGAAGAAATAGAAGAAAATGAAGATAATATGTCTGAAGATACAGAAGAAGACGATTATTCAGATAATGATGATAATCCATATGATGATTCAGAAGATGATCTAAAAGACTTAGTAATCATTGATGATGAAGATTTAGATAATGAATAAAAGACATTGTTGTCTTTTTTTTGTAAATAATTAATACTTATAATATAATTATCTACTAAGGTATGATATAGTAATATGAAAGATAAAATAATTGGATTAACATTAGGAATATTAATAACAAGTGCTATAAATATATCAGCAGTAGCATATACAGCAAAAAATATAAAATATGTTAAAAAAAGATAGAATGGAAACAACAGTAGATAGTGCTTTAACAGAATTAAATAATGGACATAGAAGTTTATCAAAAAGATTAATAATAACTGAAAATTTAAAAAAAGAAAATATTTTAGAAGGACCATACTCTCGAGGATCAAATTATGCAAAAGAAAATACATTTAATTTTGAGATTGGTTCTAATGAAAGTAATGTTTGGATGACAGAAAGTACTACACCATATACAACATATATATGATATAATTTTGAAAGAAAAGTAATAATAACAAATTTTGAAACAATTACTAGAAATGCATATGATTCAAGGGTATATCCATCAAATATGATCTTGCAAGGATCTCATGATAATATAAAATGGTATGATATAGAAAGTTACCAGGATTTAGAAACAGAACCCAAACAAGCAGTAATGATATCATATTTAGCAAAAGAACCAAAATCGTATAAAATGTTTAGATTAAAGGTAGATGGTGTAGTTGGTGGTCAAGGACATTATTATACAGCATTAGCAGAATTAACTTTCTTTGGATATAATGATTAAAAGTATATATAAGTGCTACATACTTTTTTATTTTAATTATAATAAAACTATGATATAATACATACAGTTGAAAGAAGGAATATTATGTTTGAACATCTATCAGATATTGAAAAACACTATGAAGAAATAAATAACGAACTAACAAAGCCAGAAGTTCTTAGTGATGTAAGTAAAACAAGAGAATATACTATAGAACTAAGCGATCTAGAAGACATAGTAACATGTTTTAAAAGATATAAGAAAGTATTAGAAGGTATTGATGAAGCTAAAGAATTATTAAAAGATAAAGATTTAGCAGAAATAGCTAAAGAAGAATTTAATAATCTTAATATAGAAAAAGATAATCTTGAAAAAGAATTAGAACATTTATTAATACCAAAAGATCCTAATGATAAAAAGAATGTTATTGTTGAAATAAGAGGAGCTGCAGGTGGAGATGAAGCTAATATCTTTGCGGGAGACTTATTTAGAATGTATACAAGATTCGCTGAAAAAGAAGGATTTAAATATGATGTATATAATGCTATTGAAGGGGAAGCTGGAGGCTTCTCACAAATAGAATTTATGATTAAAGGCAATGGTGCATATAGTAGATTTAAATATGAATCAGGTTCTCATAGAGTACAACGTGTACCAAAAACAGAATCAAATGGACGTTTACAAACATCTACTGCAACAGTACTAGTAATGCCTGAAGCTGAAGAAGTAGATATTGAAATAAGACCACAAGACTTAAGAATTGATATTTATAGATCTTCTGGTAAAGGTGGACAAGGTGTTAATACAACAGATTCAGCAGTACGTATAACACATTTACCTACAAATACAGTTGTTACATGTCAAAATGAAAGAAGTCAAATTCAAAATAAAGAACAAGCTATGAGAGTATTAAAATCTCGTTTATATGAATTAGAACAAGAAAAGAAAGATATGGCAGAAGGTAATGAAAGAAGAAGTAAAATAGGTACTGGTGATCGTGCAGAAAAAATAAGAACTTATAACTATCCACAAAATAGAGTTACTGATCATAGAATTGGTTTTACAACTAAGAATCTAGATAGAGTAATGGATGGAGAACTTGATACTATAATTGATGCATTAACAGCAGAAGATGAAGCAAGAAAACTAGCAGGCGAAAAATAATGAAAGTAGAAGATTTATTAGTAGAAGCTAAAAAGTCTATACATAGTGACTATGCCAAAATACTACTAGCAGACCTTTTAGAAATAAATCCATTAGAATTACTAATTCATTTAAATGATAAAGTAGATAATGAAATAATTACAAAATATAGAAATGAAATACGAGCAATAAAAGAAAATAAACCATTACAGTATGTTATGGGATATACAAATTTCTATGGTTTAAAAATAAAAGTAAATAAAAATGTTCTAATACCTAGATATGAAACTGAAGAATTAGTAGAAAATACACTGATTCTAATAAAAAAATATTTTTATGAAAATATTGATATTATTGATTTAGGTACAGGTAGTGGAGCAATAGGATTAAGTTTAAAAAGTAAATTAAATAACGCAAATATAGATATGATAGATATATCAGAAGAAGCTTTAGAAGTAGCAAAAGATAATGCAACTAATTTAAATTTAAATGTAAATCTTATAAAAAGTGATATGCTTGTAAATATAAATAAAAAATATGATGTAATTATAAGTAATCCTCCATATATAAAATTAGATGGCGAAGTAGAAGATATAGTAAAAGATAATGAACCTCATTTGGCATTGTTTGCAAAAGATAATGGAATGGAGTTCTACGATAAAATATTAAAAAAATCAAAAGAAAATCTAAAAGCAAAATTTATAATAGCATTTGAAATAGGTTTTGATGAAAGTGAAGATGTAACAAACCTAGCATATAAATATTTAGATAATATAACAGTTATACCTAAAAAAGATATGCAAGGAAGAGATAGAATGATCTTCATAATATCAAATAATTTATTAAATAATGAATAAAATAAAATAAATCACTCTATATAAATATAGGGTGATTTTTAAATGAAAAAAATAATTATAATATTATGCATATTAACAAGTGTTTTATCAATTAATGATATTTTTAAAGAAAAAGAAATAGGTAATAAATCAATTAGATTTAGAGTAATAGCAAGAAGTAATAGTAAAAAAGACCAAGAAGATAAAATAAGAGTAAAAAATATACTTAAGAAAGAGTTATCAAAAGATTTATTAAAATCAAAATCATATAATGAAACTAAAAACATATTAAAAGTAAATAATGAAAAATATAATAGTTTAGTAAAAAAAGAACTAAATAATAATAATTATAAAATAAGCTTAGGTAAAAATTATTTTCCATCAAAAGAACTAAATAATAATTATTATAATAAAGGTTATTACGAATCTTTAGTTGTTAAGATAGGAAAAGGAAAAGGAAAGAACTTTTGGTGCGCATTATATCCTCCTTTATGTTTTGCTAAAAAGAAAGAAGAAAAAGATATAGAATATCATTTTGCATTAAAAGACTTAATTAAAAGAATATTAAATTAATGAAAATGAATTATTAATACATCTATTAGTAAGATAAATAAATATATATAAAGTGTCCATTAAAGCCTAAATTATTGACAAATATTTTTTTATTTAATATGATTATAATGAAATTTTAATATAACAAAATATTATATAAATGAATAAACTATATAAAGGAGACTTTTACGTGAAATTATTAGAAATAACTGGTGGTGAAACACTAAGTGGAACCATTAGAATAAGTGGTGCAAAGAATAGTGCAGTAGCACTTATTCCGGCAGCAATTCTAGCAGATAGTGAAAGTACTATTTGTAATATACCAGAAATAACAGATATAGATGCTTTGTGTGACATTTTAGATGACTTAGGAGTTAGTGTTAAAAGAAGTACAGAAAGTGTTATAGTTGATCCAACTAATTTAAAAAATAAAGAAATACCAGAAAATTTATCAAGAAAATTACGTGCATCATATTATTTTATGGGAGCATTATTAGGAAAATATAAAAAAGTAGAGATGTGTTTCCCAGGAGGATGTTCAATAGGAGCTCGTCCAATTGATTTACATTTAAAAGGATTTGAAGCTTTAGGAGCTAAGGTCAAAGTTAAAGGTAATAAATATACAGTAGAAGCAAAAAAACTTAAAGGAGCACCAATATACTTAGATATTGCATCAGTAGGAGCAACAATTAACATTATGCTTGCAGCAGTTAAAGCAGAAGGTAAAACAACTATAGATAATGCAGCAAAAGAGCCAGAAATAGTTAACGTAGCAACATTTTTAAATAGTATGGGAGCTAAAATAACAGGAGCAGGAACATCAACTATTAAAATAGTAGGTGTTGAACATTTAAAAGGATGTTTCCACGAAGTTATTCCAGATAGAATAGAAGCAGGAACATATTTAATAATAGGTGCATTATGTGGTAAAAAGTTAAAAATAGATAATATTATCCCAGAACATTTAGAAAGTTTAACATCAAAATTACAAGAAATTGGAGCATCTTTAGAAATTGGACCTGATTACATAACAATAAGCAAAAAAGCAGGATATAAAGGTGTAAGAGTTCAAACAGCAACATATCCTGGATTCCCAACAGACTTGCAACAACCATTCACAACTTTATTAACCCAATGTAAAGGTAATTCTAAACTAGAAGAAACAATATATGAAAATAGATTTATGCATGTTCCATATTTAGTAGATATGGGAGCAGATATAGTAATAGAAGGGGATACTTTAAAAATTAAAGGTCCAACTAAATTACAAGCAAGAGAAGTAGTTGCAACAGACTTACGAGCAGGTGCAGCATTAGTAGCAGCAGCATTAACAGCAAAAGGAACAACAAAAATAACTAATGTAGAACATATTCTAAGAGGTTATGAAAGAATAGTAGAAAAATTAAAAGCCGTAGGTGCTAAAATAAAAAGTCTTGAAATATAATATAACAAGACTTTTTTATTTTGTGAGGAACTATGAAGAAAATAAAGGCATTAATATTACTTATAAGTATATTAATAATATTTATTATTTATAAAGGAAATAATAATCACAATATAAGATATATAAATATAAGTGATAAAATATTTAATTATAATTATAATGATTATTTAAAAGATAAATTATTATTACAAGATAAATTAGATTATTATATAAATATAAACAAGAATAATTTAACTATAAATGATATATATAATATGATTCTATTAAATAAAAGCTTTAAAACAAATAAAGGAAATATATCAATTAAAAGAGCATTGAGAGAAAGTATTATAACATTAAGCATAGGAAATAATGACATTATATTAGAAGAATCACTAAAAGATAGTAATAAAGTTAATAAAGTATATAAAAAATATAAAGAATTAATAAAAGAAATAAATAAATATAACAGTAAAATATATATTATTGAAACAAATAATAAAAAACTAAATAATAAAATTAAAAGATATATAAGAAAAACAGATAATATAATCATAGATAACAATATAAATTATAAAAATATTAATATAATATTAACAAATAATGTGGATAAAATAAAAAAATAAACTGCATCTAAATATTTTATTAACAATATTTGTGGATAAAACATTTAAATATTAAGTAAAATAAAGAAAAAACTTGCAAATTTATAAAATATTTGATATATTAATCGTGCTGATTATTTCTATGACTAGAAATTAGTCATGGCGGAAGGAGTGGACAATATGAAAAAGAATATTCATCCAGAATATCATGAATGTAAAGTTTCATGTGCTTGTGGAAACACATTCACTTGTAATAGTACAAAAGACGAAATAGTTGTTGAAGTTTGTTCAAAATGTCATCCATTCTACACAGGTAAACAAAATAGAGCATCTCGTGCTGGTAGAGTAGATAAATTCAATAAAAAATATGGTTTCGATAAAAAGACTGCTTAATAGCAGTTTTTTTGTGTTATACTCATATTAGAAAAGAGGAATATTATGAAAATAGCAATTGCATCAGATCATAGAGGATTTTTATTAAAACAAGATTTAATAAATAATCTTAAAGAAGAATATGAATTATTAGATTTAGGAACATATACTGAAGAATCAGGTGATTATCCTGACTATGCATTTAAACTTGGTAAAGAAGTATCAAATGGTCATGCTGACTTTGGTGTTGCAATATGTGGAAGTGGTATAGGAATATCTATAGCTTGTAATAAAGTAAAAGGAATTCGCTGTGCTAAAGTATCAAATTCAAAAGAATGCGTATATACTAGAAATGATAATAATTCTAATATAGTTGCTTTTTCAGCTGAAATACCTTTAGAAGAAGCAATTGATATAGTAAGAACATTTGTAGAAACACCTTTTAGTAATCTAGAAAGACATCAAAATAGAATAGATAAAATTAGTCTATATGAGGAAGGCAAATATGAGTGTTAAAGTATTTGTTTATACAGCAGTTTTAATTATTGTAATCTATTCTATGGATTCATTAAATATTAATGGAATTTTTAAAAAAAATAGAATAGCACAAGCAAGAATATTTTATATGCTACTAGCAATCTCTCTTACTTACTTGGTAACGAATTTTATATGGGATTTCTTTTTATCTTCTAAATTATACTAAAAATAGTATAATTTTTTTATTTGTGTAAAAACTCTTAATGAGGTGAAAAAATGTGAATAAAAAATTAAAACTAAAAAGTTATGTATTACCAACAATTTATATAATATTATTTATATCGGTTTTCTATTTTACCCTAGTTTTTTCTAATACCCTAAGCAAAAAGATTAATAAACCTAAAGAAAAAGAAGAAATAATAAAAGAAGTTGTTAAAGAAGAAACTCCAGTAGAAAACAAGGTTCTTATGCCGTTTATAGATCAAGAGGTTAAAGTAGGTAGATCATATTATGATTATAAAGGAGATATAAATAGTCAAAAAAATTCAATTACTTACTATAAAGATACTTATATGCAAAATACAGGTATTGATTATATAAATGAAAAAGTATTTGATGTTCAAAGTATTTTAGATGGAACAGTAATAAGTGTTAAAGATGATGAAGATGTAGGTAAAATAATAGAAATAAAACATGATAACAACTATATATCATCTTATCAAAGTTTAAGTGAAGTATTAGTAAAAAAAGATGATAGAGTAACTAAAGGAATGATAATTGGAAAAAGTGGAACAAATAATATAGATAAAGATTTAGGTAATCATTTACATTTTGAATTATATGTAAATGGTGGAATTGTAGATCCTAATTTATATTTAAATAAAGAACTAAATAAAAACTAAGAAGATCAATCTTCTTTTTTTATTAAAAAAAATAATAAAAATATAAACTTATGTGTTAAAATATATAAGCGAAGGGATGTGTAAGAATGTTTACAAAAGATATTGGAATAGATCTTGGAACTGCTAATGTTTTAATATATGTAAAAGGCGAAGGTATTGTTTTAAATGAACCAAGTATAGTTGCAATAGATACAGAAAATAAAAAAGTTATTGCAGTAGGAAAAGAAGCAAGTGAAATGTTTGGTAGAACTCCAGAAAGAGTTAAGGCAATAAAGCCTATGAAAGATGGAGTAATAGCAGACTTTGAAGTAACTGAAATAATGCTTAATACATTTATTAAAAATATAAACGCAAGAACACTATTTGCACGTCCTAGAATTTTGATATGCTGTCCAACTAATATTACCGAAGTAGAAAAAAATGCGATAAAAGAAGCTGCAGAAAGAACTGGTGCAAGAAAGGTATACTTAGAAGAAGAACCTAAAGTAGCAGCAATTGGTGCAGGAATGGATATATCTAAACCAACAGCTAATATGGTAATAGATATTGGTGGAGGAACTACTGATATAGCAATATTATCAATGAATGATATGGTTACTTCAGAATCTCTTAGAATAGCAGGTAACGTTTTTGATAATGATATTATCAAATATATAAAAGATAAATATAAATTATTAATAGGTGAAAAAACAGCAGAAGATATAAAAATTAATTTTGCAAGTGTATATAAACCATCAAAGAAGGAAACACTAGAAGTAAGAGGAAGAAACTTATTAACAGGACTTCCTCATACAATTACAATTAACGAAGAAGAAACTAAAGAAGCATTAGAAGATAGCATAAATAAAATAATTAAATCAGCAACTAATGTTTTAGAACAAACACCACCAGAATTAGCTGGCGATATTGTTGATAGAGGAATTGTTTTGACAGGTGGCGGAGCTTTATTAAATGGTTTACCTGAACTTTTATCAGATGAATTAAATGTTCCTGTATTAATAGCAGACTCACCATTAACATGCGTAGCAGAAGGGACTGGAGAACTTTTAAACAATATAAAATTACTAGAAGAGGATAATAATTAATAATCTTCTTTTTTTTATAAAAGTATTGTATAATAATAAAAAGAAGTGAGGTATTTTTTATGCGTGAAGAAATAGTTAGAAGTCTAGAAATAGTCTTTACAACATTTATTTGTTCAGTAGTTTTAATGCCCTTTATGAAACGTCTAGCAAATCATATTGGTGCAGTAGATATACCAAGAAGCGAAGAAGGAAATAGACATGTACATACTAAAGTAACACCAAAGCTTGGCGGACTTGGAATATATTTAAGCTTTTTATTAGGATATATGTTATTTGGAATTCAAAGCATTCAAATGAATTCTATATTAATAGCAAGTTTTATTGTTATATTGACTAGTATTACAGATGATATAAAATCAATAAAAGCATGGCAAAAATTCTTGTGTCATATAGTAGCTGCATGTGTTGTAGTATTTTATGGTGGAATTACTTTAAATAATGTAACAGCCTTTGGCATGAGCTTAGATTTTGGATTATTAGCATATCCTATAACAATAGTATTTATAGTAGCATGTGCTAATATAATTAATTTAATAGATGGATTAGATGGTTTATCAGGTGGAATTTGTTCTATATTCTTTTTAACAATAGGTATAATTGGACTATATCAAGGTAGAACTGGTAGCTTAGTAATGATCCTAACATTTGTAATGCTAGGATCAACACTTGGATTCTTAGTCTTTAATTTTAATCCGGCTTCTATTTTTGCAGGTGATGGAGCAACATTCTTAGGCTTTATAATTTCAGTAATATCAATGTTAGAATTTAAGGGACCAGCCCTAACATCATTCTTTGTTCCAATTTTAATACTTGCAATACCAATAACAGACACTTTATTTGCTATTATAAGAAGAACCTTAAAAGGTAAACCAATATTCTCAGCAGATAAGGAACATTTACATCATCAATTACTCAGTATGAATTTTTCTAGCAAAACAACAGTTTTGTTAATATATGCAATAGATATTTTATTCTCAACAGCAACTATATTATATATAAAAAAAAAAAAAAAAAT
>OMQW01000077.1 GCA_900313345.1 uncultured Eubacteriales bacterium | reverse complement strand
TTTACAACTACTTTAGCAAAAGAATCATCAACATCATCTAAATTAATATTAACAAGTTGATATTTTCTTCCATTAACTATTAATAAACTAGAAACAAATTGTTCAAGATTAACAAAATCTTTATATTCAAAATATTTACTATTAGGACCAGTAATTAAGGCATGTAATCTAACTCTAATAGTAACTGAATCACCATAAGTATTTTCATTTCTAAGCCATCCTTCACTAATTAAAGTAAAGTCGAGAGCTTTCTCTAAAGTATCAAGATCATAATAACTATAACCTTCAGGTTCTAAACTATCAAATTCTTCTTTAATAAATGATGAAATGTATTCAGTTATTAAAACACTCTCAGTAAAATTACCAAATTGATCTATTAAGAAACAATCTCTAAATTTACGAGTATAACCAATACCCTTAATTTCAGTTTCTAATGTAAATTCAGGAGTAGAACAACTAGCAATTATAGAAAATATTTCATTTCTCTTATTAGGAGCAGTTTCATTAGTATATAAAATAGTCATAATAGCTTTAGCTATTAAATGATTTTTAAAAGCATTACTTCTTTCTTCATTTTCAGAAAAAATTCTAGCAAGCTTAAGCATTCTTTCAATAATAGGGAATTGTGAATGCTTATTAACATTTAATAAAAGAGCCATATCTTCTACATTCAATAAATAAATAGGAATTCTAAGTTTCTCACCTAAACCATCATCTTCGTTAGTAGAAATAAATCTATAATTGTAATTAGGATTAATAGTTGATAAATTTTTAAAAGCATTATAATATTCACCAGAAGAATCAAATAAAATTATATTGGATTTATAAGGAAATAATCTTTTATCTTCAAACATGTTTTGAAAAATTCTAGTAACACCACAACTCTTACCAGAACCACTATTACCAAATATAGCAAAATGATTACTAAAGAATCCATTTACATCCATATAAACATCTTTATTTTCATAGAAAGGACTTTTACCTAAAAGCATAAATCCTCTTCTACTTCTACCAGTAACTAAAGGAACTTCAGCTTTAGTAATAAAACGAACACTACTATCAAGAGTTGGTTTTCTAATAACACCTGCTGTTAACCCTCTATCAGTAATTTCACCTAAAAATCTAATATGAGCTATATCTCCTTTTAAATCATCAACTTCTCCAAGAATTTTCTTACTACCATCTTCAAAAATAACATGTAAATTCATGATATTAAAACTCTTATCAGCAGTATCACTTAACTTAACATCGCATGCTCTATCAGATATATAAACTATTTTATCAAACATAACTATCACCCTTTTTATTATCTAGATTAAGTATACAATCAAATAAAAAAAAAGTCTAGAAAAATCTAAACTAATCTTCTATAATCTCTCTTATTTTTTTTGATAAACTACTATTATCTAAAATACTTTCAATTTTACTTATTTTACTTCTAATATTTAAATTATTTTCATAATTATCAAGTAATTCTTTAGTTATCTTAACTTGTCTATAAACAGCATTACGACTAACATTATATTTTAAACTTATCTCACTAAATGATAAATTACTAAAATAATAATCTTCAAAATACTTTCTTTGAGTATCTGTTAATAAACTCTTATAATAATCATATAATTCTGTATAATATACTAAATTATCCATCTTAACCACCAATTATTTTTATAATAAATAAAATAAGTACAAAAATACCACAAGCTATATAATATAAAGAAAAGTTTTTTCTTTTATAATATATTTTATTATTATAAGCCATTAAAAAGAAATCAACAGCAAGAGAAAATTCTAAATAAGCTAAATACTTATTATTTATAAATTGTATAATTAACAGTATAACTACAACTAAAGTACAAAGAAGTTGTAATCCTAAAAACATATGATTATCAAGTTCTTTTAACTCTATATAATTATTAGAAATTTTTTTGTTTTTATTATTTTTTTTATTAATATTCTTTTTCATAATAACTCCTAAAAATCTTTAAATAATCCATAAACATATTTTTCAATATCAAAAGTTTGCAAATCATCTTCGCCTTCTCCAAGTCCTATATATTTAACAGGAATTCCAGTTTTCTCTTTAATAGCTAGAACTATTCCACCCTTAGCAGTACCATCAAGTTTAGTAAGAACTATACCAGTAACATCAGTAATTTCTTTAAAAGCTAAAGCTTGACTAATTCCATTTTGTCCAGTAGTAGCATCAATTACTAATAATACTTCATGAGGAGCATCAGGAATAATCTTTTTAATTACATTACTAATTTTAGAAAGTTCATTCATTAAATTAACTTTATTTTGTAGTCTTCCAGCTGTGTCAACAAAACATATATCATAACCATCTTCTTTAGCTTTACTAACACCATCAAAGCAAACAGAAGCAGGATCAGCTCCTTCATTGCAATAATAATCAACATTTTCTCTTTTAGCCCATTCTATAAGTTGTTCTTCAGCACCTGCTCTAAATGTATCAGCACCAACTAATAAAACTTTCTTATTATCATTTTTAAACTTTTTAGCAAGTTTTCCAATAGTAGTAGTTTTACCAACGCCATTAACGCCAACAAATAAAACGACTGTAGGCCCACTACTTGCATAATTCATTTTATTAACAATAACTTCATTATTAACATAAATAACAAATAATTCATCAACTATTAAATCTTTAAGCATTAAAGGATCAGTAATTTTATCTTTTTTAACTCTATCTCTTAATCTATCTAAAAAATCTTCAACAGTAGATACACCAATATCAGCCATAATAAGTATTTCTTCTAAAGCTTCAAAATAATCTTCATCTATTTTTTTATGAGTTTCAGTAAGATCTGAAAGTTTAGAAACAAATTCTTCTCTAGATTTACTTAAACCTACTTCATATTTTTCTGTAACTATGTCTTTTTCTTCTTTCTTAAATGCATCTTTTATCTTGTTAAAAAATCCCATAATATCACCTGAAAACATTATAACAAAATATCAAATAAATATAAAGTTAAAGTGATTAATAGACAAAAATATAAAATTGTGTTAAAATTAACTGCAGTTAGTTCTTTTATGAAAGAAAGGAGAAAAAATGAAAGAAAATAATCCAGTTGGAACAAAGTTAGTTGTTCTAGGTGGTTTAGGCGAAGTTGGAAAAAATATGTACTGTGTAATGTACAAGGACAGCATTGTTATTATAGATGCTGGTATAAGTTTTCCAGAAAGTGATTTATTAGGTATTGATTATGTTTTACCTAACTTCACATTTTTAAAAGAAAATGAAGACAAAATTAAAGCATTAATTATAACTCATGGGCATGAAGATCATATCGGTGCAATACCATTCCTATTACAGAGTGTTAATATCCCTGCAATATATGCTCCACGTCATGCTAAAGAATTAATATCAGTTAAATTACAAGATAGAAATATAAGATTTGATAATTTAAATGCATATGAAGACGAAAGTAAATTAAAATTTGGTGATATTGAAGTAGAATTTGTTCGTGTAACACACTCTATTCCAGATGCTCATGGTATAGCATTAACAACACCAGATGGTACTATTTTTACAACAGGTGATTTTAAATTTGATTTAACACCAATTGGACCAGTTGCAGATTTATATAAAATGGCAACACTTGGACATAATGGTGTGGATTTATTAATAGCAGACTCTACTAATGCTCTAAACAGTGGTTGGTCAACTAGTGAATCTAATGTTGACTATGCTTTAAATGAAATGTTTGATGCCTACCCACAAAACAGAATAATAATTGCAACATTTGCATCCAACATATATCGTGTTAAACATATTTTTGAAACATGTTATAAACACAACAGAAAAATTTGTGTATTTGGCCGTAGTATGGAAAATAATATAAAAATATCTATAGATGGAGGCTATATTGATCATAAAGAACTACTAATAACTGCAGATGAATTAAAAAATTATAAGACAGAAGAAGTAACTATATTATGTACAGGTTCTCAAGGTGAACCACTAGCCGCTCTATCAAGAATGAGTAATGGAACACATAAATATGTAAAATTAAGACAAGATGATATAGTAATATTCTCATCATCAGCAATTCCAGGTAACGCTTTAAGTATATCTAAAATAATAAATAAATTATGCTTAAATGGTGTAAGAGTATATACAAATAAAGCTTATAGTGATTTACACACATCAGGACATGCTAACGAAGAAGAATTAAAATTAATGATGCATTTAATAAAACCTAAATATATAATGCCATTCCATGGTGATTATAGAATGCTTAAACATCATGCTAATATAGGAATAAATTGTGGCATTCCAAAAGAAAACACATTTATTCTTAAAAATGGTGATTCTCTAAATTTAGTAAATCATAAAATTACTAAAGGAGAAAGCTATGAAGGTGAAGATATTTACGTAGATGGTAATAGAATTGGTGAAATAGGAAGCGCTGTTATTCATGATAGACAATCTATGAAGAATGATGGTATCTTAGTAGTTATAATGAATGTAGATATGAAGCAAAGAAAACTTCTTATAAAACCAAATATAACTACAAGAGGTTTTGTACAAGTAAATGCTAATGAAGAATTATTAAGAAAAATAGAATATATAGCAGAAAAAGTCATAAAGAACGAACTAAAAAAAGAACATGGAACATTTATGAGTATTAAACAAGAATTAAATAAAAACCTAGTACCTTATATTAATGATTTAACAGGAAGAAGACCAATTATACTTCCAATAATATTAGATATTAAAAAAGAAAATACACAAATAAAAAAAGAAAAAGTAACTAAAGAAAATTAGTTACTTTTTTTTATTAAAACCTTACCTTTATTTAAATTATTAGTATATCTATAAAGAGCATCATACCAAGTAGGAAGTTCTACTAATAAAGTGTTTTTAAATTTATTGTTATCAAGAACTGATTTTTTAGGTCTTTCTGCAATAAATTTCTTATTAAGTTCTTTATACTGAGAAAGTGTTATAGGATTAACATCACATTTAATATTAGTATAATATAATATCCATCTAGCAAACTCACAAAAACAAGCATAACCATTATTAGTAATATTATAAATACCATAATTATCAGTTAATGCTAAATCACAAATACAAAAAGCTAAATCAGGAGCATAAGTAAGAGAACCAAATTGATCACCAACTACATCAATAGATTCATTTTTATAACCCTTATCTATAATATCATTGACAAAACAATCACCATGGCCAAAAACATTAGATGTTCTAACAATAAAACTATTATTATATTTAGAAACTATATTTTCAGCATTTCTAATACTCATTCCAAAATTATTAATAGGATTACTAATACTATCTTCATTAAATAAATCATTATTATTTCCATCAAATACATAATTAGAAGAAATATAAATTAATTTAGATTTATTTAAAATAGCTCCCTCTACTATATTATTAGTTCCAGAAACATTAATTAAATTACATAAATCATTATCTTTTTCGCATAAATCAACATCATCTAAAGAATAATTATGAATAATAACGTCAGGTTTAAATGACTTAATAACTTTTAAAACCTCTTCTTTATTAGTAATGTTGAAAGAATAAGGAAATATATTATCTTCCCCTCTACTTATTAGTTCATCTCTTATACTCTTACCAAGCAAACTATAAAGATCAGTTATTAAATACTTCATCAAATCACCCCATGCATTAATTATTATACAACAAAAAATTATAATATCAATTAAAAAAGAAGCTATTTAGCTTCTTCTATTGCACGAGTTTCACGTACTACTGTAACCTTTATAGTTCCAGGATATTTTAAGTTAGCTTCAATTTCTTTCTTAACATCTCTAGCTACTTTTCTACTACCTAAATCATCAATTTTTTCAGGATCAACTAATATTCTAAGTTCTCTACCAGCTTGTAAAGCATATGCTTTAGAAACTCCATCTATTTTATTAGCAACTTCTTCAAGTCCTGTAAGTCTTTGAATATAGTTTTCAAGAGAATCATTTCTAGCACCAGGTCTAGATGCTGAAAGCCCATCAGCAACAGCAACTAAATTTGAAATAACTGAAGTAGCTTCACAATCACCATGATGACTGCCAATAGCATTAATAACTACATCATTTTCATGATATTTTTTAGCAATATTAACACCAAGTTCAACATGACTTCCTTCAATATCATGATCTATTGCTTTACCAATATCATGTAAAAGACCAGCTCTTTTAGCTAAAGTAACATCTTCATTTAATTCACCAGCCATAACACCTGCGAGTTGTCCAACTTCTATAGAATGTTGTAAACAATTTTGTCCATAACTAGTTCTAAAATGAAGTTTACCTACTAGTTCAACTAAAGCTTGATCCATCTTACCAATGCCTAATTCAAATAAAGCATCATTACCATACTCTAATATCTTCTCATTAAAATCTCTACATGTCTTATCATATATTTCTTCAATTCTTGTAGGATGTATTCTTCCATCTTTAATAAGTGTCTCAAGAGTAACTCTTGCAATATCTCTTCTTAAAGGATCAAAACTAGAAACAACTACTGCCTCAGGAGTATCATCAATAATTAAATCAACACCACATACAGCTTCAAGAGTTCTGATATTTCTACCCTCTCTACCAATTATTTTACCTTTAACTTCATCATTAGGTAAATTAACAACAGTAACAGTTTGATCACTACTTATATCAGCAGAATATCTTTGCATAGAAGTAACAATTAATTCTTTTGCTTTTTTATCTGCAATTAATTTAGCTTCTTCTTCTTGTTCCTTAATATACTTATTAATATCCATTTCCATATCTTTTCTAACTATATCCATAAGTATATCTTTTGCTTCATTTTTACTTAATTTTGAAATTTTTTCAAGTTTTTCTTCTTCTTCTTTTTTTAATTCATCCACTTTACTTTTTTCATTTTGAATCATTAAAGAGTCTTCTTCTAATTTAGCTTCTTTAGATGAAATATTAGCTTCTCTTGCTTGATAAAGTTCATCTCTCTTATCTAAGCTAGCTTCTCTTTGTAAAAGTCTATCTTCACTTCTTTTAAGTTCTTCTTTTTTTTCCTTCAACTCATTTAAAGCATCGTTTTTTACCTTTTCTATTTCTTGTTCGTTCTTTGAAATTAATTCACATTTTAATTTATCTGCATCGTTTTTTGCATCATCTAAGATTTTTTCAGCTTTCTTATAAGCATCATTTTTCTTTAAATAAAGAATAGTAAATGTTACTAAAGCTCCCAAACCTATACCAATAATTAAAAGTAAAATGGAAAATAATTCACTTCCCATATTTTCCTCCACTAGAATATTTAACTATTCCAACTTAATTGTAAATTTGTTTCTATTTTATGTCAAGTTTAAAATACCTACGTATAACATCAATATCTGAATATTTAATCTTCTTATCATTAATAGCCATGTAATTATCTCTACCCTTACCAAGGATTAAAATAATATCATTATTAGATCCTAAATCTAAAGCTTTGTTAATAGCTTCCTTTCTATCTATAATTCTTAAATAATTTTTCTTATTAGTAATACTTAGCATATCATCAATAATATTGTTAACATCTTCATATCTAGGATCATCCATAGTAAATATAGATAAATATGTATTAAGAAGCAGATATTTACCAATATATTTTCTTTTCTCTTTTTCTCTTCCACCAGCACATCCAGTGACACAGATAACCCTACCAAGTTTATTACAATTAGTTACAATATTTTTTATACCATTAAGAGTATGAGCATAATCAATAATTATTTTATATTTATTAGAATAATTTAATAATTCACATCTACCATCAATTTTCTTAATTTTTTTTAATCTTTTAATAATTATTTCATCTGAAACATTACATACTTTTGCAATAGCATAACTAAGAGTAATGTTATAAATATTGTAATTAAATAAAAAATTATTTTCTAAATAAATATTGTTAACATAAAAATTAAAATCTTTATTAATTCTATTTATATAAAAATCACAAAAACTTTTATTACCATATGTAATAACATTTTTACTATTATCTTTAAAATATTTAAAATACTTAGAATTACAATTTAAAATACTATATCCATCACTCTTTAGCATTTTAAACATCTTAAGTTTAGAATTTACATAATTATAAATTGTTTTATGAATATTTAAATGATCTTCTGTAATATTAGTTAAGCAAGCAATATCTAACTTAAAAAAATTACATCTTTCATGAAACAAAGCTTCAGAAGATATTTCCATAACTATACATCTACATCCTAAATTTCTTAATTTATTACATATTTTAAATAAAGAAACTGGGCATGGTGTAGTATTATCAGTATGAAATCTATGATAATTATAAAGAGCACCATTTGTACCTATATAACCACTTTTAAGAAGTTTGGAAGCCAAAATAGCACTACTTGTCTTACCATCAGTACCAGTAATACCAATTATTTTAATATTTTTAAAAGGATAATCATAATATTTATTAAGTAATTTAATTAAATATTTATTAGTATTATTAACCTTTTTATAAGGTATTGTAATTTTCTTTTTATAATTTTTAGAACAAACTATAAAAGATGCTCCTTTTTTTATAGCATCATCGATGAAATCTTCATGATTAATAAAATATCCTTTAGTAGCAACAAAGATATACCCTTTCTTTACATTTAAAGAATTATCCTCTATACCTGTAATATTAATATTTAAATTTGTTTTAATTAATTCATTTAATCTTTTCATATTGTATAATACGAAAAAAAATAAAGAGTGCTACTCTTTATCTTTATTTAAATTAATACCATAATATTCTCTAACTTTTTCTTCAATCTCATCTCTAAGTTCAGGATTATCTTTTAAAAGTAATTTAACATTTTCTTTACCTTGTCCAAGTTTTTCACCTTGATATGAATACCATGCACCCGTTTTATCAATAATTCCAGCTTCACTACCTAAATCGATAATTTCACCTTCTCTACTAACACCTTCACCATACATAATATCAACAACTGCAGTTTTAAAAGGAGGGGCAACTTTATTCTTAACAACTTTAATAGTAGTCTTATTACCAACTACACCATCACCCATTTTTAATTGCTCATTTCTTCTAACTTCAAGTCTAATAGTTGAGTAAAATTTAAGAGCACGACCACCTGTTGTAGTTTCAGGATTACCAAACATAACTCCAACCTTTTCTCTCAATTGATTAATAAATATAGCAATAGTATTTGTTTTACTAATAGTACCAGCAAGTTTTCTAAGTGCTTGACTCATTAATCTTGCTTGAAGTCCAACATGAGAATCTCCCATCTCACCATCTATTTCTGCTTGAGGAACAAGTGCTGCAACTGAATCAATAACAATAATACTAATAGCATTACTCTTAACTAAAGCATCACAAATTTCTAATCCTTGTTCACCAGTATCAGGTTGAGAAAGTAATAATTCATTAATATTTACCCCAAGCTTTTCAGCGTAAACAGGATCAAGAGCATGTTCAGCATCAATAAATGCTGCCCTACCACCAGTTTTTTGTACAGCTGCTATAGCTTGTAAAGCAAATGTTGTTTTACCACTAGATTCTGGTCCAAATATTTCAATAATTCTTCCCCTTGGATATCCACCAACACCAAGTGCAATATCAAGTGATAAACATCCACTAGAAACAACATCAACTTTCATATGTTGATTATCACCTAGCTTCATAATAGAACCCTTACCAAACTCTTTTTCTATATCCGCAAGAACTTGATCTAAATCTTTATCAGTTGTATTTTTTTTCATAAACGTCCTCCTAAAAATCCTTACATAAACATTGTATAATAAGAAAAGTTAAAAAGCAATAGTTTTTCGAACAAATTTTCGAAAAATTTTTTTTTACCTATATAAAATAAAAAAATTGCTTAGGCAATTTTTATATTCTATATAGTTTCACTACCAAATATTAAGTCTTTATTTAATTTAAAATATTGAATTCCAGATACAATAGAAAGAACTGCACCTATTAATAATAAAAATTCTGAAACATTTAAACCAATAAATTCAAATGGTAAATTATAAAAGAAAGCTAAAACAGTACCAACCATTAATGAAGCAGTTTTAAATTTACCTGATTTAATAGCAGCAACAACTTTTCCTTTACTAGCTGCTTGCATTTTAATAGCATCTACAAAAATATCACGAAGTACAATAATTACTGGAATTAATATACTAATAAAACCTTGATAAGCAAGTATTATTAAAACTGAATCAACTAAAATTTTATCAGCAATTGCATCAAGCATTTTTCCTAAATCAGTTACTTGATCATTTTTTCTAGCTAAATATCCATCAATAAAATCAGTTACACTAGCAAGTATAAATAAAATACCAGCAATAAAATATTCACTTTTTATTAATATTCCATTAACAGTAAATTGTGGAAAACTTAATCCAATTGTATAAAATGGAAATAATAAAATAAAAATTATAATAAAAGTCATAACTATTCTTGAAACAGTAAGTTTAGTTGGTAAATTCATATAAATCCTCCATAGAACCTCCAAGTTCATTTGTAATTACAGGTTCTTCACAAATATTTCTAATTATAAGTAATGAAATTGAAACAATAACAAGCAAAGTAGCAATCCATATTAAAATAGGAACTAAATTTATATATCTCTTATGCTCGATAGTATATGGTGAATGAATAACTGGTTTAATATCTTTTTCTTCTTCTTTTTTTAAAGCAGCTTGAATATCTTCTAATGATATTTTAGAAGTTTTTTCAAATAAAAACTCATTAAATGAATCATTTACCATATTCGGATCAAGTCCTAGATATTTAGCATAATTTTTTACATATTCTCTTAGTTCATATATATCTTTAAAAGCTTTAGTATTACCAAGCTCTATATTTTCTAGAAGTGTTAAAGATATAGACATATCATTAGCAGCTTCTTCTAGACTTACACCATTACTAATTCTAGTTTTCTTTAAATAACTGCCTAAATCCTTCAAAAATAACACCTCTTTATACACAATAATATTTAATAAGCCATGTTTTGTACCATATAGGTGACAAACATTTATCTAATGATTTCTCATTCCCTAACATCGGTTCATATTTCCTAGTTAAAGCTCCCCTACCATATTTGGGTTTCTCACTCGCGGAGTTTACCTCGTTTCATCTTTTAATTTCTCAAAAGCTCGTCTCTGTGGCACTTTATATAATAAATCATATCCTAAGACTTAGATTTATTAATGTCGTTAGTATAAACTACCTTAGGTTATTTTTTCCCTAAGCACGAACACTACAAACATCGCAGTTTGTGTGAGCATGGACTTTCCTCAATAATCTTAAAGATTACAGCGTTTGTCTAAAATATTATTCATCTTCACTCGATTCTACATCATTATTATTTTCTTGTCCATAGACAATTTTTTCAAGTCTAGAGATTCTTCTAATTAAATCAACATTAGAAACACCCTCGTTACTACTATTATTTTCAGCAATCTCAGCATGCATTTTAGCACTTCTAAGCTCTTGCTTTAAATTCATAACTTCAGCAAGCAAATCAGCTTTTTCTTTTTCTAAGTTACTAATGATATTGTTAAACTGTTCATAATCACCAATAATAACATCAAGAAATTGATCAACTTCTTTTAATCTATATCCACGAGTATCTATCTTAAACTCTTTATTTAAAATATCTTTAGCAGATAAAGCAATCTTATTTTGGTACATATATATCACCTAGTCCTTTACATTAATATTATTGCAAAACTAATCTCTTTTGTCAATTATTACTAAAATGAATTTTAAATAAAAATATAGCCTTATTAAAGCTAAAATTATTAATTATATTATTATATTTAAATATAATTTCATCATTCATACCTAATCACCATAGTAATTATAACTAAAAAAAATATATAAATCACAAATTCGACAAAACAAGCTAAAATTTTTAGAAATATATTATCTAACTTTATAGTAAAAAATTAAACTTTATAGTATAATATAAAATAGGTGATTTAATGAAATATCCAAATGGTATAGTTAAAGAAGTTACTAAAGAAAGACATGTAACTAATTATACAAATAGAGGTATGAATCTTGAATATGATTTAAATATTACTAATGAATATTATAGAACAATTGATAAAGCATATATATATAAGAAACCTACTCCTATTAAATTAGTTAAAGTTGATTATAAACATAATAAAATAAATGAAGCATATTTTGATATGCCATCAACTACTGATTATAATGGATTATATAAAGGTAAATATATAGACTTTGAAGCAAAAGAGACAACAAATAAAACTTCTTTTCCATTAAATAATATACATGATCACCAGTTAAAACATTTAGAAAATATATATAAACATAAAGGAATAGCGTTTTTAATAATTAGATTTACATCATTAAATGAAACCTATATTCTTATGGAAAAAGATTTATTAAACTTTTTAGATAATAATAATAGAAAGTCTATACCTATATCTTATATAAAAAAACATGGATATATTGTTAATATAACTTATACTCCTAGACTAAACTATCTAGAAGTATTAGATAAAAATGGAGGAATATAAAATGGCTACAAGAAGAATAAAAGTTAGGGAAAAAGATTTAGAAAAAACAAGAAAATTTAATAGCAACAATTTAAAAGAAAAGAAACAAAGAAAAAAGAAAGAACAAACTTTATGGTTATCATGGTTTATCTTTTGTATAGCAATTCTTAGTCTTTGTGCTTTTAAATTAGGTTTAATTATTACACTTATATCTATGGCAACGATGATAATAATTACAGGATTAACTTATTTAATAACAAGCAATAAAGGAAATAGCAAAAAAAGAAAAATTATAAATATAGCATTAATAGCGATATTAACCATATTTATAATAGACTTATTACTATTTGGAGCATTTCTAGTTTATATAACTATTAAAGCACCTAAGTTTGACCCTAAAAACTTAGACACTAAAGAATTATCAATCGTATATGATAAAGATAATAATGTTATTGCAAAACTAGGAGCAGAAAAAAGAGAAAAAGTATCTTATGAAGATTTACCAGAAGTTTTAGTTGATGCTATAGTTTCAACAGAAGATTCAAGATTCTTTGAACACAATGGTTTTGATGCACCTCGTTTTGTTCAAGCAAGTTTAGGACAAGCTTTAGGAAGAAATGCAGGTGGAGCTTCTACTCTATCAATGCAAGTTATAAAGAATTCATTCACATCAACCGAAGCATCAGGAATAAAAGGAATAATAAGAAAATTTACTGATATCTATCTAGCAGTATTTAAACTTGAAAAGAAATATACAAAACAACAGATAATAGAATTTTATGTAAATAATCACTCTCTAGGTGGAAGTATCTATGGAGTTGAAGAAGCAGCAAAAGCATACTTTAATAAAGATGTATCAGATCTTAACTTAAGTGAAGCAGCAATCATCGCAGGAATGTTTAAAGCACCAAACTACTATAAGCCAACAACAAATCCAGAAAATGCATCAGCAAGAAGAAAAACAGTATTATATTTAATGAGAAAACATGGCTATATTACTGAAAAAGAACAAGAAGAAGCAAACGCAATTTCCGTTGAATCTTTAACAGGAGATAATGCTGGTGGTTCTCAAATAAATGCTGCAACATATCAAAGTTACATAGATACAGTTGTAGACGAAATGGAAGATAAATATAATATTAATCCATATACTACATCCGTATTAATTTATACAAACATGGATAAAGCTAAGCAACAAGTTGTAAATGATGTATTTGAAGGTAAAACATATAAATGGAAAGATGATAAAGTTCAAGGTGGTGCAACAGTTTTAGATTCAGCAACAGGTAAAGTATTAGCAGTAGGTGCTGGTAGAAATAGAAATATTGGTGATTATAACTATGCAACACAAGGTAAACGTCAACCAGGTTCAACAGCAAAGCCATTATTTGATTATGGACCAGGTATTGAATATAACAACTGGTCAACATATGAACAATTTGTAGATGAGCCTTATACTTATTCGGGTGGAAGATCAATAATGAACTGGGATCATAGTTACATGGGACAAATGACCCTAAGAAGAGCACTATCTCTATCTCGTAATATACCAGCATTAAAAGCCTTCCAAAGCGTAGATAATAAAAAAATAATAAGTTTCGTAGAATCGCTAGGAATAACACCAGAAGTTGAAAATGGAAGAATCCATGAAGCACATTCAATTGGAGCATTCACTGGTGTAAACTCAATGCAAATGGCAGCAGCCTATGCAGCATTCTCAAACGGTGGTT
>OMQW01000045.1 GCA_900313345.1 uncultured Eubacteriales bacterium | reverse complement strand
TCTACACATTCAACTGATGCATAAAAACATTTTAAATCAATACATAAATATATTTTACTTTTCATATTATCACCTAAAGTAGTATATCAAACAAATGTTTTTCTTTCAATTATTTTAATCATTTTTATCTAATTCTTCAAGCATGTTTTTTATAAATATTCCATATCCTCTTTTGGGATTATTTACTATTACATGTGTTACTGCGCCTACTATTTTATTACTTTGCAATATAGGTGAACCACTCATACCTTGTAATATACCGCCTGTCTTATTTAATAAATTTTCATCTATTATTTCAAATAATATATTTTTAGTATTATCTAATTTATTAATTTCTAAAATATTTATTTTAAAGTCTTCTTTTATATTATCTTTTATTACTGTTCTAATAATAGCTTCTCCTTCTTTAACATTTCCTATATCATATAAATTATCATTAGTAATATTTTCATTATAAGTACCATATATTCCTTCTTTAGTATTTTTATTTATATTTCCATATATTTTTTCTTTATCATATGTACATTCTTTAGAACCAGCTTCTCCATTTGTACTTTTTTCTATACTTATAACATTTGATTTAAAAATTATTCCATTATTTATGTTAAATATTTTACCAGTTTCTTTTGAGTTTATTTCATGACCTAGTGCTGCAAATTTCTTTTCTTCTGGATCTATAAATGTTAATGTACCAATTCCTGTTATTTTATCTTTTATATATATTCCTGTTTTTATTATTCCATCTTCTTTTTCTTTATTTGTAGTAATATTTAGATATTTATTATTTCTATTTATTGTTAGTACTATATTATCATTTGTTTCTAGTTCACTAATTAAATCATTACTAGTTTCTACTATTTTATTATTTACTTTAGTTATTATGTCTCCTGTTTTTAAGCCTGATTCTTTTGCTATTAGTTTATTATTTACTTTATAGAAGCCAATTACTAGTAGTCCTTTACTATTTACTTCTATTCCTATATTTTCTCCTCCTACAATTAATCTATTGGAGTATGCTAGTATGTTTATAGGAAACATTAATGTTATTAATAAAACTATTAGAAATTTTTTCTTCATATTATCACCTAATATTATTATTTCTAAATACAAAAAAAATAAATTAACAATTTTTGCTAATTTATTTTCTTATTAATTTAATTAATTTCATAATATCATAAACAATAGATGTTTTATAGGAATATTCTCCTATTAATTCTTCTACATAACCAGTATATCCTTTTTTAAAGTCATATATTCCATATCCTTCTGGATGTGTGTTTATGTTTTTAGGTATACCATAGAAATTATATCTTCTATATTTTTTATTGTTCTTTAAACCTCTTGTTATCATTTCCCATTGAACCATATAAGGTGATGCAAAATGCATGTATTCTTTATAATTACCACCAAATAAGTAAATTATTTCATCTCCATATGTAATAAATACTCCACCTGATAGAGTGATGAAATCACCTTTTTCTTTTCTTAAAGTTTCTACTTCTTTTTTTTCTTCTTTAAGTTTATCTATATCTTTTAAAACTTTATCTTTTTTTTCTTGCTTAGCGCCTAGTTTATTTAATTCTTCTAGTCTTTTTTCTTGCTCTTTAATTTCTTTTTCTTTATTTAAGATATACTTTTTAGTATCTAATTCACATACAATATTATTTATTTCATTATTTGGTTTAAATACTTCATACATTCTTTCGAAATATTTTAAATTTCTATTAGGGAAACCTTTTCTTTCACTAGTTGCATCTGTTAAATCTTTTATTGTTTGTAATTCATTAAATTCTAATTCTCTAATTCTTAGAGAGTTATTTAAGGCTTTAGTTATATTTCTTCTTGTAAAAGATCTCATGTTCTTTAGAAGTGTCTCTTCATCAGTATCTAAGTCTAAGCAAAACATCCAAACTACTTGTTCTTCTTCTTTTTCTTTCTTATAACCAAGGCGTTTTAAATTATCTATTATTTCTTTATTATTTATTCCATTTTCTTTTATATTTCCATCAATATCTCTTTCAATATTAATTACATATGGATCTATTCTAAAGATATAACCATTATTCTTTTTAACAAACTTTTTAATTTCTTCAGTAAAATATTTTAATAATTCATAGTTTTTATAATCTATTAAGAATCCACGAGGTGCATAAAACTCATATTTACCAAAATGTCGTTTTTTAGATACTATCATAGTTGCACATATTATCTTATTATTTTCTTTTACTCCTAGGTAGTATGGTGTCCATCCTTCTTTTTCTCTTAGATGTGCAATAGAAGGAGTTTGAAGAAATGTTTTTTCGTTACTATTATCTAAAAATTTTTTAAATTCTTTTTCTTTTAGGATAGTGAAAGTCATATTATTCACCTTCTTCTAAACCTTTAAAGTCTTCTAGTTCTCCATCTTCTTTAACTAATTTATTAATAGACTCTTCTGCATTTTTTAGTTTATCACTACATATTTTAGATAGTTCCATTGCATGAGTATATTCTTTTATTGCATCATCTAATTTAATTTCGCCACTTTCTAAATGTTTAACTATTTCTTCTAGTTCTAATAAACTTTCTTCAAATGTTTTTTCTTTATTTGCCATTATATTACCTCCACATTAATATTTCCATCTTTTAGCTCTATATTTAAGTTATCTTTTTTATTTATATCTTTAATACTTTCTATTACTTTATCATCTTTCTTAGTAATAGAATATCCTCTGTTAAGAGTACTTATTGGATTAAGTGTTTCTAGTTTTGATAATACTACATTAAAATTGTTTTTATCTTTATCTAGTATTCTTAATGGATCTTTAAAGATTATACTTGATTTTATCTTTTCATAACTATGTATTTTTCTACTAATATAATTATTATATGTTAAATTTAATTTATCTAAAAGATTTATATAGTTTTGTTCTTTTATTATATAGATTCCTTCAGGAGACTTTAATATATTTCTATTAACTAGTTCTTCTAAAGCTTTCTTCTTTTTATCTAGGATATTTTTAATACTTATACTTTCTCTTATTTTAACTTGATTTAAGTAGTTTAAAACATCTTTAATATCTGGAACTGACATTTCTGCTGCTCCTGTTGGAGTTGGGGCACGCATATCTGCTACAAAGTCTGCTATTGTAAAATCTACTTCATGGCCTACAGCACTTATAATAGGTGTTTTAGCTTCAAAAATTGCTCTTGCTACTATTTCTTCGTTAAAAGCCCAAAGGTCTTCAATAGAGCCTCCACCACGGCCTATAATTAAGATATCAAGTCCATAATTGTCCGCTTGTTTGATTTTCTTTGCAACACTTTCTTTAGCGCCTTCACCTTGAACTAGTGCTGGAAATAAATATACTTCTGCAAGAGGCCATCTTCTTTTAATGGTTGATGTTATATCTCTTATTGCTGCTCCTGTAGGTGCTGTTACTACTCCTATTTTTTCAGGTATTTTAGGTATTTTTTTCTTTTTATCTTTATCAAATAAGCCTTCTTCTTTAAGTTTCTTTTTAAGTTGCTCAAATGCTATATAAAGATTACCTACTCCATCTTCTAACATTTCACTTACATATATTTGATAAGATCCTGTTTCAGGATAGACTGATACTTTACCTTTTATTAATACTTTCATACCATCTTGTGGTATAAATGGAACTTTTTTAGCACTACTTTGGAACATAATAGCATTTATTCTTGAAGATTCATCTTTTAAAGTAAAATAGAAATGACCTCTAGAATGAGCTTTAAAGTTAGATATTTCTCCCTTTAAATAAACCTCTTCTAAATTGGGGTCATTATCTATTTTATATTTTATATAACGTGTTAATTGTCCAACTGTTATATATTTATCTTGCATTACTTTCCTCACTATGATAGATATTATCTAAAACAGCATTAATCATTTTAGTTACTTGTTCGTCAGAATATTTCTTTGATAATTCTACTGACTCATTAATAGATACTATGCTTGGAGTTCTTGTATATATTAATTCATATACTCCTATATACATAATTGCTTGATCAACAAAGTTAAATCTATCTACTGTCCAGCCTTCTAAGTATTTATTAATTAAAGATTTAATATCTTCTTTATGTTCTAAGACACCATTAACAATAGTTTCTACAAACTCATTTTCTTCTTCAATATTTTCTTTAATTATTGCTTCAACATTTAAATCTAAACTTGTATTTTGTATTACAAATACTTGATATAAGCTTTTCATTGATATTTCTCTTAATTCACTTCTAGTTTTCATTTAATCACCATCCTCATTTTATCATATTATTTAATTTATATCTATAAAGATTTAGAACCTTTATTTTTATCTAGTATTTTTTCTTCTAAATTAATATTATCATCTATATTATTTAAAGCATTTTTTATTAATGGGTCTAAATTATTTGACATATATTCTTCATTATTTAGATAATATATTAATTTAGGTTTATTTTTCCTAGTTACTTTTTTTATTTCATTATTTACTTTAATTAATTCTTCTAATTGAAATGTATTAATCTTTTCTGGTACGTGAACATCAGTGTAAGTCATGTTTGCTATTCTAAGTACTATATGATTATGTTTTATTATTTCTGTATCCCATAATTCTTTATAAGAAGTTCCTCTAAAGCCTTTATACATTATCATATATATTTCTTGAAGTGTTACTGTATGCGTTGCTCCTCTTGGAATAACTGTTTTTACTACTTGATATGGAGTGATTAATATTAAACATGAATCATCTATATTATCATCAAAGAATTTAGTTAAATTAAAATTATTAGTTTCTTTTATTAGTTCTTTTTTTAAACCTTCTTTATTTATAAAATCCATTATTTTTCTTCTTTCATTTCTTCTTTTAATTTATATAAATAATTTATAGCATCCATTGGAGTCATTTCTATAACATTTAATTTTGTTATTTTTTCTTTAAACTCTTCTAATTTTTTAGATTGTTTATCTTCATTTATTTCATCAAATAACTGTATTTGTTCATATGTTTTTTTAGGACGCTTTTCTTTCTTTTCATAGTCTTTTAGAACTTCACTTGCTCTTTCTATTACTGACTTAGGAAGACCTGCTAAGGATGCTACATGTACTCCATAACTTTTATCTACTGATCCTTTTTCTACCTTATGTAAAAATGTTATTTTTCCATCTTCTTCTTTTGCTGAAACATGAACATTTTTTAAATGTTTTAGTTTTTCTTCTAGGAATGTTAACTCATGATAGTGTGTTGAGAACATTGTTTTAGCGCCTATTTTATTATGTATATATTCTATTATGGCTTCTGCTATTGCCATACCATCATATGTTGCTGTTCCACGACCTAATTCATCAAATAATATTAAACTATCTTTATCAGCGTTTTTTAACGCATTTTCAGCTTCTTTCATTTCTACCATAAATGTTGATTCACCTGATACTAAGTCATCACTTGCACCAATTCTTGTAAATATTTTAGTAAATACCGGCATATTAACATTCTTACATGGAACAAACGAACCTATTTGGGCCATTATTACTATAATTGCAGTTTGCCTCATATATGTAGATTTTCCTGCCATATTTGGGCCTGTTATTAATAATATATCAGTGTTTTTATCCATTATTATATCATTACTTATATATTTATCTTTCATTACATGTTCTACAACTGGATGACGTGATTCTATTATTTTTAATATATGTTCATTATTAAATTCTGGTCTAGTGTAATTATTTAGATCTGCTACTATTGAAAAGCTTCTTAACATATCTACTTCACTTAACACTTTACTTGTTTTTTGAATTGCTGCTATATAACGTTTTGTTATTTCTCTTATATCATTAAATATTTTATATTCTAGATTAATTATTTTTTCTTCAGCACCTAGTATTATATTTTCTTTTTCTTTCAATTCAGGGGTAGTAAATCTTTCACAGTTTGCAAGTGTTTGCTTTCTTGTCCAACCAAATTCATCTTTTACATCTTTAATACTTCCCTTTGATACTTCTATATAATACCCAAATACCTTATTATATCCTGCTTTAATATTTTTAATTCCAGTTTCTTTTCTTAAACTTTCTTCAAATTCTAAAATAAAATCTTTGGAATTAGTGCTTACACTTTTTAAACTATCTAACTCTTCATTAAAACCTTTTTTTATTAATCCACCTTCATGTAATGTAAGTGGAGCATCTTCATTAATACTCTTTTCTAAAATTTCATATAAATCTTCAAATGTTTCTATTTCTTTATCATAATTTAATTTTATTAAAATATCTTTTATTTCTGGTAATACTTTAATACTATTTTTTAACTGAATTAAATCTCTTGCATTTAAATTACCATAACTAATTCTTCCTGCTAGACGTTCTAAGTCATACACTTCTTCTAAAGCTTTTGTAAGATCATCTCTTAATATAAATTCTTCACTCATATGACTTACAATATTTAATCTTCTTTCGATTTTATCTTTACTAGTTAGAGGATTCTCTATGTTATATTTTAAGAATCTACTACCCATTGCAGTTTTACATTTATCTAAAAGCCATAAAAGAGAATACTGTCTATCACCTGTTCTCATTGTTTCAGTTAGCTCTAGATTCTTTTTAGTTGCTCCATCATATATTAGTGTATCTCCACTATGAAGCACTTCTACTTTTTGCATATGAACTAAGTCTTTTTTCTTAGTTTCCATAATATAACTTAATAGATGTTTAATACTTTTTACTAGTCTTTCATCATTTACTTCATTATAAATATAAGAATATATATCTTTTACTTCTTTTTCTTCTGTTATTGTAACTAATATATTTAATTTATTACGACAATCATTTATTAATACTCTATCAACATCTTTATCACATATTAATTCTTTAAAGCTTTCTTTACTAATATCTCTTAAAACAGATTCATTATCTTTATCTATTAATTTAGTATAAAACTCTCCTGTTGTTATATCTGCATATGACATACTATAACATGTTTCAAATGTTGTAAGAGATGCTATAAAACTACTATCTTTACTATCTAGTCCTGTATCAAGTCTTGTTCCTTTAGTTACTATTTGAATTACGTCTCTTTTAACCATTCCTTTAGTCAATTTAGGATCTTCTAACTGCTCACATATTGCTACTTTATATCCTTTTTTAATTAAAGTGTCTACATAAGCTGCATATGCATGATGTGGAATACCACACATTGGAACTCTTTCTTCTAATCCAGCATTTTTACCAGTTAAAGTGAGCTCTAACTCGCGAGATGCAAGTATAGCATCATCAAAGAACATTTCATAGAAATCACCTAATCGAAAAAATAAAATAGAGTCTTCATATTCTTTTTTTATGTCCATGTATTGTTGCATCATAGGACTTAATTCATTATAATTTACTTCACTTCTAAGCATAATATCACCAACTTATTTTATTATACCATATAATGTTTTTAAGAACTATTAATAAATAAAAAAAGAGATTAAAAAATCTCTTTTTAGATATTTTCGGTATTCATCATATCTTTCATTTTATTGATACCTTTTTTAACTATTTTTTTACCTTTATTCATTATTTCTTCATTAGAATTGATTAGATAATATACTCCTAAACCCATTAATGATACTATCATGATGTTTTTAAAACTAATATTCATAATTTCACCTCATAAATAGTATTATCTATAATTACTAATTTATACCTTTAATTAAAAAGTCTTTTATAGAAGTTCTTCTTATATCTGTTATATTATTATCTATAGCATCTTTTAAAGCATTTATATTCCCTACTATATATAATTTTTTCTTACATCTTGTTACTGCAGTATAAATTAACTTTCTATAAAGCATTCTAGAGTAGCCTTTTACTACTGGTATTATTACAGTATTAAATTCACTACCTTGACTTTTATGTATTGATATACAATAAGCTTTTTTAAAATTATTAAAAGCATTAAGAGAAAATTTAGCTTCATTATAATCATCAAATAAAATATAAACTTCTTTATTAGGTTTTACTTCTATATTAGAAATAATTCCAATATCTCCATTAAAAATATTTTCATCTGGCATATTATTTAATTCTATTACTTTATCATTTATTTTATATATTTCATTATTTATATTTATTGATTTAGTTACTTTATTATTAAATATTTCTTGTAATTTATTATTTATATTATCTATACCATTTATACCTTTATACATAGGTGCTAGTACTTGAAAATCTTTATAATTATTTTCTTTATAATTTTTAGCTATTTTTCCTACTTCATCCAATAGATCTATATCACTACATTCTATTAATTTTAAGGATTCATCTACATTAAAGATATTTTTATTTAGTATTCCATCTTTAATATCGTTTGCAAGTGTTATAATATTAGATCCTTCTTTTTGTCTATATAGTTTTTCTAATTTACATATATTTATTTTATTACTTTCAATAATATCTCCTAAGAGGTTTCCTGCTCCTACTGATGGTAATTGATTAGAGTCTCCTACTAATATTATTTTACAGTTTACAGATACTCCTTTTAATAAATTATAAAATAATAAAACATCTATCATACTAGCTTCATCTATAATTAATAGTTTTACTTTAGATTTATTATATTCATTTATTTGAAATGAGTTAGTATCTTTATTCCATTTTAAAAATCTATGAATTGTTTGGGCTTTAAAGTTACATGCTTCTGTCATTCTTTTACTTGCTCTTCCTGTTGGAGATAATAGAGCGACAGCTTCTTCTAACTTATTATATTCTAGTTTATTTAGAGTTTTATATAATTCTAATATTCCTTTTTCAATTGTTGTTTTACCTGTTCCAGGACCGCCAGTAATTACTTCTATACTATTAGTTATACTTTTTTTAATAGCTTCTTCTTGAGTTTTATCATAAGAAACACCTAAATAAGACTCTACATATAATAATTCTTTATCTATATTTTTATATGTAGTTTCTTTTTCGTGCTGTAAGACATTTAATCTTTTAACTATATAAGTTTCTGCTTCAAACATATTTTTTTCATAAATTTTATCTTCATATATAACTATTTTATTTTTATTTATTAAATTACTAAGAGCATTATCAAGCATATCTTCATTTATATTTATATTTAATACTTTAGGCATATACATTAAGATATCTTCTTTATAATAATATGTATGTCCATATGTATTACTTAGAGTATTTATTATATATATTATTGCAGCAGATAATCTATTTATATTATCTTTTTCTATATTATGATTTAATGCTATATAATCTATTCTTTTAAAGATAAATTTATTATTATCTAGTATTTCATAAATATTATTTTCTATAATATCTAGAGATTTATTTTTATATAAACTATATATTAATGATGCTTCCTTGACATTAAAACCTAAGTCTTCTAATTTAAGTATTGTTTTATAACTAGTTTCATATTCCATTAATGTTTCTGTTAATACTTTAATATTATTTTTACTTAATCCTTTTATTTTATATAGTTCTTCAGGATGCTCTAATATTATATCAAGTGTCTTTTTACCTAAGTGTTCTACTACTAGTTTTGCTTTAGCTTCTCCAATACCTTTAAATATACCACTTGATAAAAATATTATTATACTATCTTTGTCTTCTGGCTTTATTCTTTCAAAACTTTCCATGATAAACTCTTTACCATATTTTATATTATTTTCAAATTTACCATATAATTTATAATTATCTACTTCATTAAAGTCTATAGCATATCCTTTAAATGTTATAGTTTTATTTAAATATTCTTTATTATTTTCATCTGTTTCTTCTATTTTAAATAATCCTATAATAAAACCATTTTTTTCAAAGATAGTTCTTTTAAATTTACCTTTGATATAAGTATTATTCATTAATTTCTCCGATTACATATGGATAATCTACTTTAACTAGGTTAACTTTATAAAACTTATTATGTTCTAATTCTTTATCTACTTTAACATTTAAATAGTTTCCTGTATGTCCGTTAGATATACCATCTTTTACATTTTCTACTAGTATTTCTACTTCTTTACCTATAAATTTATTAAAGTAGGAAATTTCTAATTCTTTTGATACTTCAAGCATTTGTCTAGAACGTTCTTTTTTTACTGCATTATCTATATGATTTGGAAGAAGCATTGATTTTGTTCCTTTTCTTTCACTATATGGGAATACGTGTATTTTAGAAAAATTAATTTTTTTAACTTCTTCAATTGATTTATTAAATAATTCTTCAGTTTCTCCAGGAAATCCTACTATTAAGTCTGTTGTTATTGATATATCTTTTCTTATGTTTCTTAATTTATTAATTAATTCTTCATATTCTTTTAAAGTATATTTTCTTTCCATAGATTCTAGTATTTCTTCAGTTGATGATTGTATTGGTATATGTATATGATCTACTATTTTACTATTTTCTTCTATTACTCTTAAAACATTATCATTTATTTCATTTGGATCAATTGATGATATTCTTATTCTTTCTAATCCATCTATTTTACATAAGGCTTCTAATAAATGAGCGAATGATTCGTTTTCTCCTAAATCAGTACCATAAGCTCCTGTATGTATTCCTGTTAAAACTATTTCTTTATAACCATTTTTTACTAAATCTTTCACTTCATTTAATACAGTTATAAACATTTTAGATCTTACTTTTCCTCTTACATAAGGGATAATACAGTATGAACAGAAGTTTTCACATCCATCTTCTATTTTTACAAAGGCTCTTGTTCTTCCTAGAAAGTTAGTTAATTCCATATCTTCAAATGTTTCAGGCGCGTTTTCATATAAATCTATTATTTGCTTTTTAGTTTTAAAATATTCTTCTATTAGATCTGGGACTTTTTTCTTATCTTTATTACCTATTGCTATATCAATACCTGGAAGTATATTTTTTTTATTAGCTTCAATAAAGCATCCTATTGCTACTATACACGCATCAGGATTTTCTTTTATTGCACGTCTTATCATTTTACTTGACTTAGTATCTGCAGTATTTGTTACTGTACAAGTATTAATTATATAACAGTCACATTTATCTTCAAAATCCTTTATTTCATATCCTCTACGAGATAATTCTTCTTTTAAATATTCTATTTCATATGCATTTACTTTACAACCTAGTGATAAAAATCCAACACTTTTCATAATATACCTCCTTAAATACTTCCTAATTATAACATAATTATAAGATAAAAAAAAGAAACTTAATCAAGCTTCTTTTGTAATTCTTTTAGAGTTGCAATAAATTCATTTGTTTTTCTAATTTCTTCATCTAGTTTTTCGTAATTTGCAGTGTTTTCCAGTTCTATATCATTAACAGTTGCTTCATCTTTTTTTATGCCATATACTGGACTAATAACTGGACTACTTTTAAATTTTCTTTCTGTACTTATTTCTTCTCTTTCTTCTATTGGTGTAATTACAATATCAAGTGGTTCTTCAATTTCTTCTTTTGTAAGTTCTTTTTTTACTTCTTCTTTGT
>OMQW01000065.1 GCA_900313345.1 uncultured Eubacteriales bacterium | reverse complement strand
AGAGTAGATGGTTCACCTGGTCTTAATTTTTCATAAATTTCAATTAAAGCTTCATCAGTATTTTTAGTACTATCTTTAGAAACTGTATTTTCTAAATATTCATCTTTACCAAACATTGAATAAATTTCTTCATCTGAAGAAAGACCAAATGCTCTAAGTAAAGTAGTAAGAGGAACTTTTCTAGTTCTATCAATTCTTACATAAAGAACATCTCTAGCATCAGTTTCAAATTCTAACCAAGTACCACGAGTTGGAATAATTTGTGATGTAATAACAGCACGACCATTCTTATCTATTTCACGATTGAAATAAACACTTGGACTACGAACTAATTGTGAGACAATAACACGTTCTGCACCATTTATAATAAATGTACCAGAATCTGTCATTATAGGCATATCACCCATAAATATTTCTTGTTCTTTTACTTCACCTGTCTCACGGTTAAATAAACGAACATTAGCCTTTAAAGGAGCTGAGTAGGTAGTTTCTCTATCCTTACATTCTTTAATAGAATAACGAGGCTTGTCAAAATGATAATCACCAAATTCAAGTGATAATGTACCAGAGAAATTTTCAACAGGATTTAATAAGTCTTCAAATACTTCTTTAATTCCTATTTCAATAAACCAATTATATGATTTTTTTTGAATCTCTAGTAAATCTTTTAATTCATACTTATTTCTAATTCTAGAATAATTTCTACGTTCACGGAAATCTCCGCTTTTTTCAATTCTATATGACACAAAATTCACCCCTAACGAATAATTTTTTTTACACATTCTAATATGTAAAAACCTTTGCTTCTCTCAAGTACTGTAACATCATAAACATCTTTTATATCATTAATGAGAGATTTGGCACCTTGCTCTTTACGAATAACTAAGAACAATTTACCAGAAACATCTAAATAATTTACTGCATTTAAAACTATATCATAGACAATTTTTTTACCAGCCCTAATAGGAGGATTAGTAATAATCGTATTATATAGTTCACTAACTTCACTATAGCAATTACTTTCATAAGCTAGTGCATTAATGCAATCATTCTCTTTGATATTTCTATTTGCTAAATGAATAGCTCTTAAGTTGACGTCTACCATATCAACTTTAGCACCTGTAAGCTTGCTAACAACAATGCCTAAAGTACCATATCCACATCCAACGTCTAAAACTTTGGCTCCAACTTCCTTCAAGGGGATGGATTCAAGAAGAAGTCTACTGCCAAAATCAACACCATCTTTTGAAAAGACACCATTATCAGTTAAAAAAGTAAAACTATGATTTAAAATATTACAAGTAGTCTTTTTAACTTTACTTGGTAACTTCTCATTAGAAAAATATTGCCCCATGTTTTAATCTCCTGACAAAAAAAGAGAGAACAACTGCTATTTCCCAAAAAAAGTGCAATTGTCCCCTTTCCGTATAGATATATTACACGTATTTTAAATAAAAGTCAATAAATTTAATAAAAAAATATTGATTTTTACAACAAAATGTAGTATATATAAAAGATTTTATAAAAAAGCAACAAAAAAGAGTCAAATTGACTCTTAATAAATTTAGTATTTAACTTCTACAGTAGCTCCAGCTTCTTCAAGCTTAGCTTTAATTTCATTAGCTTCATCAACAGAAATATTTTCTTTAACTACACCGTTGTTATCAACGATATCTTTAGATTCTTTTAATCCAAGACCAGTTAAATCTTTAACAACTTTGATAACTCCAACTTTAGCTGCTCCAGCATCAGCGATAGATACTGTAACAGTTGAAGGTGCAGCGTCAGCAGCAGCAGCTGCAGGTGCAGGTGCAGCAACAGCACTTGGATCTACTCCAAATTCTTCTTTCATTGCATCTACTAATTCCTTTATTTCTAATAAGTTCATTTCTTTTAAACCACTAATGAATTCTTCTTTTGTAAATTTAGCCATTTTAATTTCCTCCTATTTCCTAAATTTAATTAATAATTAATTTTCTTCTTTTTGTTGAGCATATAAATCTAAGCAGATAGATAAGTCTCTTGCAAGACCAATCATACCACCAGCAAGCATAGTAAGTAATCCATCTCTTGAAGGGATAGAAGCATACTCTGCAAGTTTAGCTTTATCAGCGATACATCCATCGATAAATCCAGCTTTAAGTTCTAATGCAGGATGATTCTTTTGGAATTCAGATAAAACTTTAACAGTAGTTATTTGATCATCGCCATATGCAAAAGCAGATGGTCCAGCTAATTCGCTATTCATATCGATTGATAAATCATTAAAAGCACGAGCCATTAAAGTATTTTTATATACTTTATAATCAGCACCATTATCTCTTAAAGTATGACGTAATGATTTAATTTCTTCATCAGTAAGTCCACGATAATCGAATAAAACAACACTTACAGAATTATTAACTTTGTCTTTAATTTCATCAATAATAGATTGTTTTTCTTTTAAAATTCTTTCACTTGCCAAAGTGTTCACCTCCTTATATTGTTAGTCCAAAGAAAAAGTCCCAGAATGCCTGGAACTTTTTTACTAAAAAGATAGTTCCTCGGTAGGATTTACTAATTACCTACTGTCTATGGCACCAACAAATATAAATTTATTATAAACTATTTTTTCCTAGATGTCAAAACTATTTAAAGAAATTTTAACACTTGGACCCATTGTAGCAGATAAAGTTATGTTTTTAACATAATCACCTTTAACTGTACTAGGTTTAACTTTTAAGATTTGAGCAACAAAGCTATTTAAGTTTTGTACAAGTGCTTCATCAGTAAATGAAACTTTACCAACTGATGCATGTACATTACCAAAACTATCAGTTCTGTATTCAACACGTCCAGCTTTAGCATCTTTAACAGCTTTAGCTGTATCAATTGTTACAGTACCAGTTTTAGGGTTTGGCATTAATCCTTTTGGACCTAAAACTTTACCAATTTTACCTAAAGCAGGCATCATATCAGGTGTAGCAATAATAGTGTCGAAATCAAACCAACTTTCTTTTTCGATTTTTTCAATCATATCTACATCACCAACATAATCAGCGCCAGCTTCTTTAGCAGCAGTAACAAGTGCAGGATTTTTAGCAAGAACTAAAACCTTAACATCTTTACCAGTACCATTAGGTAAAACTAAAGCTCCTCTTAATTGTTGATCGGCTTTTTTAGTATCTAGATTTAATCTCATAGCTACCTCAACGCTACCATCAAACTTAGTAATTGAAGTTTCTTTAACTAACTTAATAGCTTCTTCTTTAGTATAAGCTTTTCCTTTTTCAATCTTTTCTAAAGCTTCTAAATACTTCTTACTTCTTTTCTTCATAATTTCCTCCTTAAATAAAAGTGCGAGCGGAATTTAATTAAATTCTAAAAAGCGGATAAAAATAATTCTAATTATTCAGTTACTTCTGTATTCTTGTCAGCTCCATTAATAACTTCTGGAACTACTTCTTGTTTGTTTTCTTCTTCTAAAGCTGCAAGTTTAGCTTCTCTCTTAGCAGCTTCTGCTTCTTCGAGTTGAGCTTCTTTAGCTTCTTCTTCAAGTTCTTTGTCGTTTACGCCTTCAACAGCAATACCCATATTTCTTGCAGTACCTTCTACTATTTTCATAGCAGCTTCTAAGTCATAGCAATTTAAATCAGGTAATTTAGTTTCAGCAATTTCTTTAATTTGATTTTTAGTTAAAGTTGCAACTATTTCATGTGCACCTTTTACAGATCCTTTTTCAATATTTGCAGCTTTCTTTAATAAGAATCCTGTTGGTGGCGTTTTAATAATAAAATCAAAACTTCTATCATCATATACTGAAATTTCAACTGGTAAAATGAATCCCATTTTATCACGAGTTGCATCATTATACTTAGTACAAAATTCTTGTAAGTTAATTCCTGCAGGACCTAAAACAGTACCAACTGGTGGAGCTGGTGTTGCTTTTCCAGCAGGTACTTGTAATTTAATTTTTTTAACAACTTCCTTAGCCACGAAAAACACCTCCTATAAATAATATTTCGTTTTCGCGAGTGGTTCAATAAGCATGAAATCCGCTTTTTAATTTCTTTGCCTCCCACTAAAGCTATAAAAATATATATAGCGATAAAATAATAACATATTAAAAGTTATTTTGCAAGACAAATCTAAATTTTTTCAATTTGAGTTAATTCTACTTCAACAGTAGTCTCTTGACCAAATAGATCAACATTTAATTCACACTTACCATTTTGTGAATCAATAACACTAACAGTACCAATCATACCTTTAAATGGACCATCAACAATATTTACTCTAGTTCCTTCTTCTAAATCTTTAGGAGCCTCAACTCTAGAAAGACCCATAGTAGTAAGAATTCTATCAACTTCTTCAGGTTGTAATTCCCTAGGTTTAGCACCTTTACCAGAAGAACCGATAAATCCTGTAACACCAGGAGTATTACGAACAATATACCAAGCTTCATCAGTCATAACCATTTCAACTAATATATAACCTGGAAACATTTTCTTTTCTTTTTCCTTAGTAACACCATTCTTAACTTCAACTTCTTTTTGCATAGGAACAACTACTCTTAAAATATAATCTTGCATTCCCATGCTTTCAGCACGCATTAAAAGTTTTTCTTTAACTTTATTCTCATGACCAGAATAAGTATTTACAACATACCATTGTTTTTCCATATTTAACCTCCTATATTATTGAATGAAGAAGAGCAAATAAAGCATCAACTGCATAGAAAAATAAACTAAAAAATACTACAAATACTAAAGTAGCAACAGAATATTTAACTAAATCACTTGGTTTAGTCCAATGTATTCTTTTACTTTCCAGTTTAACGCCATGACAGAATGTCATGAACTTATCCCATAAGCTAACCTTCTCTTTTTCTTTTTCAAGTTTAATAACTTCTTCTTTAACTTCTTTCTTTGCCATAAACCTTCACCTTTTTTTCAAAATTTTTGTAAAATAAAAACACCTTTTTGTGTTCAACTAAAATATACTACAAAAGTATATAAAAGTCAACAAAAAGGTATTTATCTATTAATTATAATTAAAATAGGAATAAGTATAGCCATTAAAAATATAATAGCAGGAAAAATATAAATCATAGCGAAAGCTGATGCATTCATTTCAGAAAATAGTTTTCCATATTCAGTACTTTTAACAAGTACTTTATCTTTTTCGCTAGTATACTTATTATTAACACTACTAGAACTAACATCACTTATATTAATACGTTTATTATAAGCATCAACATAATCACTTAAATAAACAGTAGCATTATTATTAATAATGCCATTATAATAAGAAATCATATCCTTAGGAATTAAAGATGAAAAGTATGAAAAATTTTCTTTCATAGAAGCTTTATTATCAGGTCTAATAAATTGTAAACATTCATTATAGATACCAATAGCCATAGAACTTAAATAATAAATATTCTTATTTATTAAATAATCTCTATCATCATAATATAATTTATCTATATTTTTATAATAAACTCTACTATCACTAACAAGAATTGAATTAATATTAAAATCTTTTACATAATAACCTGTATTATGTAAATTCTTCATAGCAACATCCATATTATAAAAAAGTTTCTTATAACTATCTAAATACTTTTCATTAGAAATATTATGTTTAGCAATAAAAGTACTTAGAGTAACATAATCTTCCATACAATCACCCTATTATTAATATAAGTTTACAACAGATTATTATTATAAGCAAATCTTTTCTTAATTTTTCTAACAATAGATCCAACAGTACTAGTTTTGATATCAAGAAGCCTACCTATCTCTTTATATTTAAAACCATTAACAACAAGTTCAAAGACTTGACTATCTCTAAAATCTAAACTGTTTTTAAAATCAACAACAAAATTATAAAGATAAATATCGTTTGCAAAATCATTATAATTTCTATCAGGTATAAAATCTTCTAAACATTTATTATCAGTAACTAATTTAGATAAAGATATACAATCAATATTTATTCTATTAGAAAAAGAATATTCTTTTTTTATATAATCATACATTTTACTTCTAATACAAATACTAACAAAAGTAAAAAAAGATGAAGAATAATTCTCTTTATAATTTTTTATAGCATAACAAATAGCAACTAAACCTTCAGAATATAAATCTTCATAAGAAGTATTATATTTTCTAGATAAATTAAAAGCATATTTATCTATTATTGGATTATATTTATCGTAAACTATCTTTTTATAAAAATCATCTTCATCTTTTGCTAAATACAAAAGTTCATAATCATTAATACTACTATAATCCATAATAACCTACTTTCTATTACGGACTACCTCATATATTAATATACCTGTTGCAACAGATGCATTTAAACTATTAATAACACCTTTCATAGGAATAGAAACAATATAATCAGAATTCTTTCTAACTATAGGACTTATACCTTTACCTTCATTACCAATAATTAAACAAGTTTTTGAAGAATAATCAATCTCAGTAAAATCTTCACCATCCATTGCAGAAGCATATATCCAAAATCCCATATCTTTTAATTTACTAATTGCATTAGATAAATTAGGGACTTTAACAATCTTACTTCTAATTAAAGAACCAGCACTAGTTTTCATAACAGTAGAATTAACTAACACTTCCCTATCTTGAGGAACAATAATATATTCTACACCAGCAGCTTCACAAGTTCTAATTATAGCACCAAAATTATGAGGATCTTCGATATGATCAAGCATAACAATAAAATTAGCATCTTCTTTTATATCATCCATTTTAAAATACTTGTAATCCGAAACATCTAAAATTATACCTTGATGAACTCCATTTGCAAGATTATCCATTTGATCTCTACTAAGAGTTTTAATATTAAATTTATTTTTCTCTATTAGAGAAATTACATTTCTATCATCAAAACCAGATTGAATATAAATTTTTTTAATAATTTCAGGTTTCAAATTTAATATTTCATACGCAACATTTCTTCCATATATTAACATATTAATCACCCTTTAATATATAACTCATTAATAAGTCTATTCTATCTTTATTATTAGTTAAATCTAAGAATCCAATAATAGCTTCTAATCCAGTAGCATTTTTATAAGTAACAATATCAGTATTTTTAGGATGTCTACTACTCTTATAATTACGTGCTCTTCTAAAAACACTAAGTTCATCTTCTGTAAAAAAGTCTTCATCTATTAACTTATTAACGTATTTAGCTTGATTATTAGCAGACACAAAATTAATAGATTGAGTTTGTAAAGTATCCACATTATTAATACCCTTATTAACTAAATAATGTCTAACATAATTTTCATATACTGTATCACCTATATAAGCAAGTACAAGTATATTAACACTTCTTATATCCATAAAAACTCCTAACAAAAAAGGTTATTTACAATTAGAATAACCCATATCATCTTGATTATCAATATATTTTACTGTATCTAAAACAACATCTTTAATACTATTATTTAACAATATAGCATTATCTGTATTATAATACTCAGTAATATATTGTTCTTTATAATCTCTTAAATTAAATATAGCATCATGAAGAACTTTCTCTTCACTATCAAGTTTAAATTTTTCACCATCAATAGTATAGAAAGGCTCACAATAATCAGAATTAAACTTAACATCATTTTGTGAAACTCCATGTTCTTCAGCAATTTTGCTTCTTAAAATATAAAAAGCTTTATCACATATACTATCTTTCTTATCAACAAGTTCATTAGAAATATCAATTTTAGTAAAACTTCCACCACGATTAAAATCATCTATAGTTCTCAAATTACTACAAAGACTATAAGCATCATCAACATACTCTTTATCAAAAGTAACTCCTAAAATATTTTCTAAATCTTTAAAATCATCTATAGAAGTGCTATTTAAATATGTCTCCTCTATTTTATAATTTTTATTACAACTTAAATTCCTAGCATATACAGTATGAACTGCTGATATAGATAAAGAAATAGCAAGACCAGCAGTAACAATAGTCATTACGTCATCAAGCTTCTTATTTCTACTCTTAATAGAACCTTTTTTAACCTCTTTATTTAATTTATACATCGTATCACCTTACATTAAAAATATAACATAATTAGATAATTTCGTAAATAGTTCCTTTCCTTGTATCAGTTAACTTTACACCTTTATCTAATAATTCATTTCTAATAGAATCTGCAAGTTCAAAATCCTTATTTTTTTTAGCATTATTTCTTTCATCAATCTTAGATTTAATATAACTTTCTAAATCACTTGAAATATCAACATTATCTTTTTCAAATAATGAAAGAGATAATACTTTATCAAAGTCACTAATAAGTTTTATTTTAGTAGATCCATTAACATCACTATCTTTTAGTAAATCATATAAAACAGTAAGCATTAGTGAAGTATTAATATCATTAGAAAAAGCATCAATAAATTTATCGTTATAAAAATTATATTTAACTAAGTCAATAGAACCATCTTCATTAATAACACTTATTCTACTTTTTAATTTATTTAAAGCATTATGAGCAGAATCCATTCCTTCTTTACTAAATACAAGTTGGTTTCTATAATGACTATTTAAACAAAAATATCTATAGTCAAGGGGACTATACCCTTCTTCCATTAATTTACTAACAGTAAGAATACCACCCTTACTCTTACTCATCTTACCATTCTTATCATTTAAATGAGCTCCATGGCACCAATAATTACACCATTTATGTCCAAAATATGCTTCACTTTGAGCAATCTCATTAGTATGATGAGGAAAAATATTATCAACACCACCACAATGTATATCTAAATATTCACCTAAATATTTAGAAGCAATACCAGAACACTCTATATGCCATCCAGGATAACCAACACCCCAAGGAGAATCCCATTTCATAATATGATTTTCAAATTTAGAAATAGTAAACCAAAGAACAAAATCACCAGGATTTCTTTTACGATCATCACCTTCAACGCTATCTCTAACACCAACCATCATCAAATCTTTATCCATACCAGATAATTTATAATAATCTTTAGCTTTACTAATATCAAAGTAAACATTACCACCACTAATATAAGCATAAGAATCATCAAGCATTTTAGTAATCATTTTTATATAAGTATCAATATTACTACTAGCCTTACTAATAATAGAAGGTCTCTTAATATTTAAACTATCCATATCATGAAGAAAAGCTTCAGTATAAAAGTCTGCTATTTCATAAACAGTCTTTCCCTCTCTTTTAGCACCCTTCTCCATTTTATCTTCACCAGTATCAGAATCACTAGTTAAATGTCCAACATCAGTAATATTCATACATCTAGTAACATCATAACCAATATATTCTAAACCTTTTTGTAAAATATCTTCAAATATATAAGTTCTTAAATTACCAATATGAGCAAAACTATAAACAGTTGGCCCACAAGTATACATTTTAACTTTTCCCTCTTCATTAGGAACAAACTCTTCAATTTTTTTATTTAAAGTATTATATAACTTCATAAAATCACCTACACATATTATAACATAAATAAAAGAAACTAACTTATTTTATTAGTTTTCTTATTAATCTCATTTTTAGATTCAATTAATTGTAATAATATTTCACTATTTATAATTTTATTTATTTTTCTTGCACCAAATTCTTCATAATTACATTTAATTCTAATAGAATTAACTAATTCTTTATTAATTCTACTAGAAATATTAAACTTTTTATATGTGCTATTTAGATAATTATAAATTATTTTATCAATAGAAACACTATCTAATTTATTAAATTCTAATATTTTATCCACACGATTAATAAACTCTAAACTAAAGAAGTCATATATGTTTTGATTACTAACGTTTTTACTAAACCCAATATTATTATTAATAGATAAATTAGAAGTCATAAAAATAATAGTATTATTAAAAGATATTTCTTCACCATTAGGATCATGAATAATTCCCTCATCTAAAATTTGTAAAAATAATTTAATAATATTTTTAGATGCCTTTTCAATTTCATCAAGTAATATTATCGAATAAGGATTATTTCTTACTTTAGTAAGCAAATTATCAGTCTCATTAAATTGTGCATATCCAGGATTAGATCCAATTAATTTACTAATGCTAGAACTATCTTTATATTCACTCATATCAATTCTAATAAACGAATCTTTACTATATAATTTATTAGCCAGTAATTTAACCAAAGAAGTTTTACCAGTACCACTAGGACCAAGCAATAAGAAAGAATAAGGTAAGTCTTTTTTATATGGTGAATTAATAATTTTCAAATATGAACATATACTATCAATAACATTATCCTGACCAACAATATTCTTTTTTAAATAATTATTAAGCTTATCATAATAAATTTTATTATAATTATTACTAATTTTAATTCCAGTTTTATTATAAATAATATCATTAATTATCTTCTTAGAAACAATTTTCTTAGTACTAATATTTCTAATCTCAAGATTATTAATCTTATTATTAATATCATTTTCCATAATCTTATATTTATTAGCGAGTTTATATTTATCATTAATAAAAGCTTCATTTTTTAATTTAATAACATTCTTAAGTTCTTCATTTAAACTTCTTAACTCTTTATCAATAATACTTTCCTTTAAACTAGCTTTAGTACAAGCTTCATCTAATAAATCAATAGCTTTATCAGGATTACAAGAAGTTCTAAAATATCTAGAAGATAAATCAATTAAATAATTTAGTAAACTATCACTTATATAAACATTATGATATTTAGAATAAATATCTTTTAATCCTTTAAGAATAACTAAAGTATCTTTATTACTAGGTTCTTTAATACTAACTTTTTGAAATCTTCTATCTAATGCTTTATCTCTATATATACTATTATTATATTCTTTAATAGTAGTTGCTCCAATAATTCTAAAATCACCCCTAGCAAGATAAGGTTTTAAAATATTAGAAGCATCAATTGCACCTTCAGCCCCTCCACAATTAATTAAAGTATGAAATTCATCTATAAATAAAATAATATTTTTATTATCAATAACCTCATTAATAATTTTATTAAATCTTTCTTCAAATTCTCCTCTATATTTAGTCCCTGCAACTATAGAACTTAACGATAAAGAGAATATTATTTTATTTTTTAAAAAACGTGGAACATCATTAGTAACTATTCTCCTAGCAACTTCTTCAACAATAGCAGTTTTTCCAACACCTGGAATACCAATAAGCAACGGATTATTTTTTCTTCTCCTAGAAAGTATTTCTATAACCCTATTAACCTCTTTATCTCTTAAATAAACAGGATCAAAATCCTTACATAAAACTTTTTTATTATAATTAATTCCATATTGATTTAAAATACTTTTACTATTCTTAGCTTTACGTATAATTAAAGAATTAGAAAATGCTTTATAAATAGAATTTAAAGGAGCACCCATATTAATTAAAATCTGTACACCAACTCCATCATCTTCTTCTAAAATAGCCATAAATAAATCATCAGGAAATACTTTATCCTTCTTAGCTTCATGACAATTATAAATACTAGTTTCAATAACCTTCTTTAATAAAGGAGTATATAAAAACCATTTAGATTTATTGTTACATGGAGGAAGTAATTTCTTAACTTCCTCCAAATAATTATTATAATTTATATTAAACTTATTAAGTTTTTTACATACATTTAAATTATTTTTATTTAAAATAGCAAGTATTAAATGCTCAGTGCTTATATAAGGATGTTTTAAATTGACCATCTGAGTTCTAGCATCAATTAATAATTCCTGAGACTCTAAACTAAATTTAGAAAACATATATAACCTCCAATTTATAAATAAATTGTATGAAATAGACATACTATATTCAAGAAATTTAATACCCAAAAAATCGACAAAAAAAAGAAGCCTTTAGGCTTCTAATTATTAAATAAGTACAAGTACTGTAGAAACTATTAATATTAATACTAATAATTCTAAGGCAAACTTCCAAATAAATTTAACCCATTTTTTATAAGGTACATTTAAATATGAAAGTGTTGCAAGAAGTACTAAACTTGTAGGACCAACAAGCATAACTAATCCATAAATAGATTGGAATAAAACCCAAATAACAGGATAAGCGCTCTTATCACTAACAAGACTTACTAAGTAAGGTAATACACTATTAAATGAATATAAAGCATCACCATTAAATACACTAGTAAGAATAGCAACTATAGCAGCTGTAAATACATTAAATCCTTTAGTTAATCCAAGGATTCCCTTAAATATAACTAATTGGAATGGATGATATGTACAAATTACTAAACCTGTATAAACAAGTAAAGCAATAACAGCAGGTTGTAAAGCTTCTTTAGCTCCATCAATAGCTCCTTGTAATACATCATCAGCTTTAACTTTATAGATTAAAGCAAGAATTAAAGTAGCAACAGCAAGTACACAAGTTAAACTTGTAAGCGTCCAGTTACCAAATGAAGTAACAGTTCCTAAAATCTTAGAGAAGATTGGGAAACCAAATAACTTAAATCCAGTAACAGCAGTATTTGCATCATCAAATGCTGTAACATTAAATGCTCCAGACCAAGAAATGAAAGCAAGAATCATAACTAAGAATACTAGATCAAGTACAAGTACTAAAGGCCAAGTTTTAACTTTCTTAGCATCAGTTTTCTTAACCTCACTAGGTAAATAATATTCTAAATCTTTAGTACTAACTTTTTCTTGTTTACTCTTCTTAATATAAAGAACTGTATTACAAATTAACAAAGTAAGTCCTAAAACTAATACTATTAATCTAGTAATAATATGATTGTTCATACCAAGTGATAAATTTTGAGATAAGATACTTACATTATTATAAGCATAACTTGTTCCCATAAAACCAACACTTACTGCACCAACAGTTGTAAGTAAAGCAACCATCTTATCATAACCAATAAGAAGTACGATACTAATTACAAATGGAAATACTACAAGTAAACCAAGTTGTAATCCGCAAGCAGAAGTTGCAACAGCAAGAACAGTCATAATAACTGATAAAAATACTAATTTATTATTTTTAAATTTATTAGCAATTTTATCAAGTACTACTCTATAAGCACTAATTTTATTAAGTACTCCATAGAAAGCACCAATAGCAAGAACGTATAATACAATATAACCAAAATATTGTAATGCTACAACAGGATAATTAAATATATCAAATAATCCCATTTGAACACGTCCTTGTTCAACTAATTTAGTTTGAAAATATGCTGCAGGGAATATCCAACTTAAAAGTAAAAATACACCAAGACATATTAACAGAACTTTAACTGCATTATGTTTTTTCATAAATTTTCCTCCCACCTTCATTATATATCTAAAAACACTATATTTTCAAGTTTTTTACTATATTTATTAACAAAAAAAGAGAGTTAACTCTCTTAATAAATCTTAGCTCCAGCAGGAATTTCATTATCGATTATAATTAAATGAAGCTTTTCATCTTCCCCTTCATTATGAACCATAGATAAAAGCATACCATTAGATTCAATACCCATCATAGCTTTTGGAGGTAAATTAGTTATAGCAACTAAAGTTTTACCAATAAGTTCTTCTGGTTCATAATAAGCATGAATGCCACTTAATATCGTTCTATTAATTCCAGTACCATCATTTAAAGTAAATTTAAGAAGTTTTTTGCTCTTATTAACAGCTTCACATTCAAGAACTTTAACAGCTCTAAAATCACAAGAAGCAAATGAATCAAAATTAACATCATCACTAAATAAAGGTTCAATTTCAACTTTAGAAAAATCAGTTTTAGCAAGTAATGAATAATTAGAACTATCTGAATAACTATCATTATTTACTCTATTATTTTTAGCCGGTCCATTAGGTCTCATCATAGGGAATAAAACAACATCTCTTACACTCTGTGCATCATAAACAAGCATCATTAATCTATCAATACCAAAACCTAAACCGCTAATAGGTGGCATACCTTGTTCCATACAAGATAAATAATCTTCATCAAGATCCATTGTTTCATCATCACCTTCTGCTTTAGCTTTTAATTGATTTTCAAAATTAGCTCTTTGAACAAAAGGATTAACAAGTTCGGAATAAGCATTACAAAGTTCACTACCACAAACAACAACTTGGAATACATCAACTATTTGTTTATTATCATCATTTACTCTAGCTAATGGTTTTAAAACAGCAGGATAGTTGTAAATAATAGTTGGTTCTATTATATTAGCTCTAATTGTTTTTTTATAAATAAAATCAATTACTTGACTAACACTATGATATTCTTCCATATCAGCCATAGTAAATAAACCTTTTTCAACAACCTTTTCTTTTAAAACATTAACATCTTCAATTTCTAAAAAATCGAAACCAAGAATTTCAGTAAGTTTAGTACAATAATCAATTCTTGGCCATACTTTCTTACCGAAATCAATAACATTACCTTGATAATTTATTTTTGTATCACCTGTTAAAAATTTAACAGCTTCTTTCATAAATTTCTTATAGAAAGTAATATTATCTTCATAATTCCAATAAGAAGCATACCATTCAACTTGAGTAAATTCTTGTAAATGTTGAGGGTCCATTCCTTCATTTCTAAAACATTTAGCAACTTCATAAACTCTATCAAAACCAGCAGCAATACATTCCTTTAAATATATTTCAGGAGCAATTCTTAAATTACAATCTATATTTAATGCATTATGATGAGTAAAAAATGGTTTTGCAGAAGCTCCACTAACAGCAGTTTGTATAATTGGAGTTTCAACTTCTAAAAATCCATTATTATCTAAGAATTCCCTTAAGAAATGATAGAATTTACTTCTACCTAAGAATAACTTACGTGAATCTTCATTCATAATTAAATCAACATATCTTTCACGATACTTAGTTTCAGTATCAGTAAGACCATGGAATTTTTCAGGAAGTGCACGAAGTGCTTTACCTAAAAACTTAAAATCTAAAACTCTAATTGTTTTTTCACCAGTTTGTGTAGTAAATACTTCACCAGTAACACCAATAAAATCACCAATATCAATTTGTTTTTTAAAGAAAGTATAATTATCTTCACCAATAACATCACTTCTAAATTCAACTTGCATAACACTTTCTAAATCTCTGATTTTAACAAAGCTTAATTTACCCATCTTTCTAGCAAAAACAACACGACCTGCAACTCTAACATCTTTAGTATCATCTGCAAGTGTAGAAGCTTCTCTTAAAGTATGAGTTCTATTAAAAGAATCAGGATATGGATTACATACTTTACTAATTTCTTCTAACTTCTCTCTTCTAACTCTTTCTTGTTCACTTAATTCTCTCATTTAATTTTCTCCTTAACAACTTTTGTTTTACTAATTAAATCGCTTAAACTACGACTATCCTTTCTAAATCCTATCATAAATATACAAATAATAACATATATAAATTGCATAAATGTAACAATAGACATACCATAATAATAAATATTTTTATTAACTAAAGCAAAAACACATATTGACATATTACATAAAATCATATTGTTTAATAAACCTCTAATTAAATAATTATTACTAGTTAATTCTCCATTATTAGGAACAATTTTAATTTTCATTAACCTTTTTCCAATAGTTTGTCCACCCATATAAAATTGAAATACAATAAAATAAAGCGCGTAAATAATAATAGCAAGAACATTAGAAACACCAGTTTCTCTATATATTTCATAATTTAAATCAATAGTCTGATTAACATAAGTACTAGTACTAAGTTTATGATTTAAATAATTTTCTGTTATCTTATTAGATTCATCAGATAATTTCTTATAATTTGTAGTATTAATAAAAGGCATAGAAATAATTGAAGCAACTAATGTAACTATAATAACATCAGTAATAAAAGCCGCTAATCTTTCTATAAAAAAAGCATTTCTCATTTAACTTCCTCCTCAAAACTATTAAGTATATCTAGTATATCACTAATATTATTTGTTTGATATATTTTATTTTTTACATTAGTAGCCGAAGGAATGCCCTTTAAATACCAACCTATATGATTACGAATTTCAAGTGATGCAAGTTTAGGGCTTTTAAATTCTAATAAATAATTTAAATGTTTTTTACACATTTCTATTTTATCTATACTACTAGGATTATTATACTCTTTTCCTTCTAAATATAATAAACTATTTTT
>OMQW01000003.1 GCA_900313345.1 uncultured Eubacteriales bacterium | reverse complement strand
TTATTATATATTTCAACTCTATCTTCGTAAGTTAATTTTGACATATAAAAACCTCGTTTCTATGTCCAAGAAACGGGGTTCATATCATAATGAAACTCTTTTAATTTATTTCTTTTATACTTACATTTTTAATATAATTTATTGTATTTGCTGAACCATTACGATATGACCATAATCCAAGTAAATTAATAAAATGTGTTCCATATTTAAACTTAGTGTTATCACTATTATTATATGCATAACCTGTTATATTCATTGAATATGTAACATATGATGTTGTTATTTGTCTATATGCTAATATTCCATAATTATAACTATTACCATCAGATGACTGATTTAAGTATGTTCCCTTTGGAATTTTACTACTAGACCATGCTTTAGTTAATGTTATTGTTTTGTTTGTTTTATTTATTTTAGAAAAATCTGTATATAAATCATAATAATTTGATGAAGAATAATAGTGAATTGGCAGCATTCCTTCAACATCATTATATTCATTCCAGAATATTATTCCTCTTTGATAATATGGCGACAAATTTTGCCAGTTTTCTAAAGTACTTAAATGTACAACAGTATCCCCTGGATTTAAGTCGGAAGTTAGGTAACAATCAGTACCAGTAATATACATTACGTTGTTAGCTTTTATCATATTACTTTTAACCCCATATTCCTTAATACCCAAAAAGTTATATGCTGCAGTATCGTTGGTCTTCATAGTTACTTGAACTCTATACTTTTTATTTGGATCTATTGGAATTAGTTCTGTTGTTCCACTTTCTACACTACCATTTATTAATATTTCTCCATTAGAGTATTTTCCCATATTTTCATAATTAAAGTTACTCTTATACTCTAAATTAGAATTTGTAACAAGTTCACTATATCTTGTTGTAGAACATGGATAATCACTTTCAGTAATTGTATAATCTTTTGAATAATAGCTATAATTTTCAGCTTTTGCATTATCTTTCAAACAAGCATATATTAACTTTTTATTCCATACACTTACTATTCCTTTTATATTTGTATCTTTATTATTTAATGTTATTTTTGTTCCATTTCCATAGTCTAAATCGCCATTAGAATCAAAATAATAAATGCCATTTTGAGGCGCATTAGCTACACTATTATTTATTGTTTTATACATATTATAAATATTATTAATATTTTTAAAATATATTTTACATGATACATTGTCGCCTTTAATTACTGGCTTCCAATTATCATAGTCCCATGAATAAGTTCCATTTGTACAAGAAGTCTGTTTTTTATCAATTATATATTCTAAATTTTTTGGTGGTATATTATATTGCATTTTACCATTTATATAATATTCTATATAATTTCTTGATGTCTTAAATGTAATGTTTAAATCGCTTTCTATATTTATGTTGAGATAGGCGTATGAAAAAGATACTATTAAGATAATTAATAATATTAATGAAAAAACAACTATTGTCAGAACTCTTTTAATTTTCATATCTATATTATAAATCATAATAACAAAAAAAGAAACAATTTATTTCTTTTTATTTACCTACTGTTGATTTGGTACAGTTATAGCATGTCATATGTTTATTTGTTAATAAAGGATTACCAATATAACCAGATCCACCATGGGCACCTCCGGCATTTGTATTACCTCCACCATATAAGATAGAACCTCCTCAAGAGCAATTTGCTCCACTATAGTTTGCACCTTTTCCAAATCCCATATTTTTTCCGGCTGATAATTGGGTTCTAGCAAAGCTAGTTCTTTATATGGGCCTTTCATATCTAGAAAGGCTTCCGTTCATTCCACCGCCTGCGTCACCCGTTGCATAATAAGTAGTTCCGCTCCAGCACCTGCTCTTCCTTGCCAAGCAGTATCTGTACTATTGGCATTACCGCCTCCATTGTAACCACCTTTTGGATAACCATAACTATTACCAGTTGCTCCTTGACCACCAACAATTACTAAAAATTTTTTATCTTTGCTCAGTCTTATTTATCTAGATACATAAGAGCCATTTCCTCCTGGGAAGATTTGTTTTGAATTCTTGTTCATTATTAGTTTATTCATAATTCCATGTTTTATTTTTACAATAATTGCTATACAAATAGTCTAAGGCATCTTTTATATTGTTAGACTTAAATTCTATATTACTAGATTTAAATTTAATATTTTTAGTGTCAAACCTATAAATGTTACTTTCTTTATAATTATATGATTCGCAATTTCCATTTTTTAATTCATTTATTGCATCTTCTACATTTATCTTTTCATATCCTGTGTCATAAGATATTTTTTCTATTGAATATGTATTTGCTGAGACATTATTAATAGTTACAACAACTAGAACAACTAATATAGTAATTACGATTTTTATATAAAAAATGTTTCATGTTGGCACCTAACTTATAAATAATTATATATTTTTATTTATAATTAATCAATTAATATTTTTTATTAAAAATATTTCTAAAATTTCTTAAATTAAGTTATAATAAAAGTAAGGAGTTTACTATGAATAATTATTATGCTTATTTAAAGAATTCAAAACATCTAGACTTTTTTAATATTAGTAATCTTTATTTATCTAATTACTCTTTAATGTGTAATAATTCTTTAGTTAACTTTAAACTATATAAAATATTAAATAATTATTTAGAAAATAATAACTATCTTATTAATATAGATAGTTTATTTATATATTTAAAAGATTATAAATTAAATTATAAATCTATTAATCAAATACCTACTACTATTAATTATATAATAACTAGAAAAATAAATTCTTTAATTAAAGATACTATAAATATTTATAAAGAATTTGATTTAATCGATAATGCTATTGATTCTTTAAATATTAATAAAGAATATTCTATTAATAAATATTATAGTATTAATGAAAATACTTCTTATATATATTTATATTATTTAAAAAAACGTATTATATTTTATAAGAATGATAAGTTACTAAAGACTTTTAATATTATAATTGATCTATATGATAATAATATTAATAATATAAATAATAGTTTTAATGACTATTTAAATAAATATAATACTTTAGCTAATAATTTATATTATTCTTTAAACTTTAATAATTATGATAAACTATATTACTTAGTTTCTTTAGAAGAGGTTTTAAGAGATAATAGTTTATTCATTAATTTATCTAATAGTACAAGAAATCTTTATAGATATAAATTATCTATTCTTAATAAAATACCTTTTATGAATATTAATAAAATAGATATTAATAAGTTATTTAAGAAAAGTAGTACTCTACTATCTCTTAATAATAAACATTATGATTTTAATATATTAATTGTTATTAATAATAAAGTTAATACTTTTAGAGATATTGATAATATATTTAATAAGATTAATGATAATTATAATTCTAATATTTATTATTTTATTAAGACTACTAAAAAAATTAATAATTATTATATTAATAAATCTTCTGACTTTAGGAATTATATTACTAAATATAATATATCTATTATTAAATCTAATAATATAAAGTATGTTATAGAACTTAATGAAAATTTTATAGATAAAGATTATATTTATAATCTACTTAATATATTAGAGCATCCTAATAATTTAGCTTATATTAATAATAATAAAATTAGAGGTATTTATAATATCAAGTTTAAATATAATAATAAATACTCTTATATATTTAATTATGCTTTATGTTATTCTTACTTTAAGAAAGTTAATCCTAATAATATTAAACATAAATATTATAAAATTAAGAAAAATAATTATTTAATTAAAGATAATAACAACGATTACTTTAAAAATTCTATTATTACTAATAACAAATTATCTTTCTTATCTTATAGATATAATACTTTAATAAATGATAATGAAATATTATTTAATGATTTAAAATATTCTTTTAAATATAATAATTTAGTTAAAGATAATTTTAAAGTTTTTTATAGTGATAATATTTTATATAGTAAATATTATGATAAAAATATTGATATTGAGATTAAGACTACTATTATTAATGATTCTTTAATATCAAGTATTATAGTTTCTAATAAACTTAATAAAGATTTAGATATTTCTTTTAATAATAAAATACATAGTAATTATATTAATTATAAAGAAGAAGATAATTATATTAATGTTAATGATAAGCTATTTATTAGTTTAATTAATTCTAATATTAATAACATTAATTATGATTCTGTTTTTAATAAATATATTAGTTATAATACTAATATTCATGTTAAACATAATAACATTTATAAGTTTTATAACATTATTAGTTTAAATAAAGAAAGTTATTCTTCAATAGATACTTTATTTATTAAAAGCAAGAATAATTCTAATAATAATTACTCTTTTAATAAATTACTTGAGTTAATTATTAATCCTATTAATGATTATGATAAGAATTCTCTACTTCTTTATAATTCTTTAGATAAAAAATATTTAAATAAATTTAATATTAGCTTAGATAATCCTTATTTATTATTTGATAATTATGAAGAATGTTTAATAGATGAAGCTTTTAAATTTTATAATTATAGTATTAATAATAATTATAAAGTTAACTTAGTATTTATTTATAAAGATGTTAACGAATTAAAGCTTATTAATAAATATTTATATTTAAATAATATTAGTAAAGATGTTATTACTATAATAGACAGGAATACTATTAATAATAAAGAGTTAATACTTTTATATTTGATGTCCATTTACAATATTAGTTCTAGTTCTTTAAATGATTTTATCAACAGTTTAAATTATAATAATTATAAAATAGATAGTATTAAGAGTCTTCCTTTTAATAAAAATATTACTTATCAAAAAGATAACTTGATATTTAGTGATAATAGCTTATATTTTACTGATAATAATTATTATGATAATTTGCTTATTAGTAATAATATGAAAAGCATTACTTCTACTAATAGCAGTTATACATTATATAATGATAAATTAATTACTTCTAAGGATTTATATTCTGAGGAAATTCTTATTAATAATAAGAGACTTATTTATAATTCATTTAATATTAATTTAGGATCTACTAAGAGATTATTTAATAGTCCTAATTTAGATATTGAAATTGAAGAAGCTTTATCAGAGTTAAATAACGTTAAAATATTTAAAGTAAAAATAATATCTAAGATTAGTCAAAAGTGTGATGTTAGTTTTCATATTAAGCCTTATATGAAAGATAATAGATTCTTATATTCTAATTTTGATAAATCTAATAATTTAGTTACTTTTAAGAATGATTTAGATTTCTTTATTACTTCTAGTTCTTTAATTAAATCTTTTGATAAAGATAATAATATAATTAATATATCTTGTGATCTAAAAGAAAATAAGGAATTTATAACTTCTTTTGTACTTGGTATTTCTACAGGTGATGATATTTGGTTCTTAAAAGAAAAATATTCTAATATATCAACTGTTTTAACTTCTTTAAAGATATTTAATAATACTACTTATTTTAATTTGCATAAGATAGATATTAATACTAATAATAATTCAATAAATAACTTTGTTAATTTTATACTTCCTTATAATATTTATATTAATGATAATATAGATAAATATCAGTTATCTTTAGTTACTAATATATTTAAAGATTTAGCACTTTCTGAAATAAAAAAATATAATATAGATGTTTCTTATATTAGTTTACTTTATAAGTATATTTATTATTATGATGATTTAAGTTTAATAAATAATGAATTATATGAAAAACTTAGTAGTATTTTATTTATGGAAAAGAATTATGATTTTAAATATTATAATGCTATATTAGACTTTATTAGTTTAAGTAAGATTTATGATAAAAATATTAATACTAATAAGTTTAAGAAATTACTAGATAATTATAAAGATAATAATAATAATAATGATATTCATGATTTAGTTAAAGAAAATGATAATAGTAAATTTATAGATTTATATAATAGTTATAATGTTATTAATAAAGGTTTATATAAGACTGATAATAGTTTAATACTTTATTATGCTTCTTTAAAATTACTTGGTATTAATATTAGTAGAGATAAAATGTTTATTGATAAGCCTATTTATAAAGAGGATTATAGTTATACTTATAAGTATAATAATAGTATTTATAATGTTAAAGTTATATTTAATGATAGTAATAATATTATCCTTGATGGTGATTTAATTAACACTAATTTTGTTAAATTAAGAAATGATTTGAAAGTTCATAAAGTTATATTTAACATTAAGAAATAAGACTTTAATAAAGTCTTTTTTTATGTTAATTCATAATAAAAGAACACTTAACTAGAGAATTAAGTGCTATTTTGTTTTGACTTTATTATATTTATTAATTACTTCTTGAATTTTTACATTAGTTACTATATCTTTTATAGTTTGTTCTTTATTTTCTTTATATTTTTCTAATAATATATTAGAGTTTTCACTTCCTACTTCATGTGAATTTGTAAGCATAGTATCTAGTTCATTATCAGTTTTTATTACCATATTAATAAGTGTTCCATCTCCATTAATGTTTGTAGTGCATTCTTCTAGTTTTTTGTTTTTTCTATATCTATATCTGTTATTGGAACATCTACTTGTTGTATATCAAAATCTATTAAGTCTCCAAGTATTAATTTAGATTTTTTTATTAATTCATTATTATCTAAATACATAACATTTTTCTTTTCATTACTATTATAATATAAAAAAGCAAGTAAATCTACTTGCTTTCTTTTGAGCATTCATAAACATATTCAGTTATATATGGCATATCTATACCAAATTTTCTAATATAATCATTATGATATACTAGCATTTCTTCACACCATTTATATAAATCTTTAGCTTTTTCTTTATATCCTAATAATTCTAATGATTTCATTACTAAATGGAATCTATCTATTTTATTTTGAACACGCATATCAAATGCTGTTGTAATCATTCCTTCTTCCATATAACCATGTACATGCATATTTGTATTATGTCTATCATATGTAATTTCATGTATTAATGATGGATATCCATGAAAGTTAAATAAAATTGGTTTGTCTTTAGTAAAGATGTTATCATATTCTTCATCTGTTAATCCATGAGGATGCTTTTTACTACTTTGTAATCTCATTAAATCAATTACATTTACAAATCTTATTTTTATTCCTTTAATAGATTTTTTTAGAATATCTACTGCTGCTACTGCTTCCATAGTTGGTGTTTCACCACAACATGCTATTACAATATCAGGATTATTGTCATTTGAAACAAAGTTCCAAACTCCTAAACCTTTTTTACAGAAATATTCAGCTTGTTCTTTTGTTAGCCATTCTGGTCTTAAATGTTTACTTGCTATTATTACATTTACGTAATTTTTAGTTTGTATACAATGATCAAATGTTGATATTAATGTATTAGTGTCTGGTGGTAAATACATTCTTATTACATCTGCTTTTTTAGTTACTAAATGATTTAAGAATCCTGGATCTTGATGAGTAAAACCATTATGATCTTGTTGGAATACATGAGATACTAATAAATAATTTAGAGATGGTATATCTTTTCTCCACTCTACTTCTTTAGCCATTTTTAACCATTTAGCATGTTGAGATGCCATAGAATCAACGATTCTAATAAAAGCTTCATAGCTTTCTAAGAATCCATATCTACCTGTTAATAAATAACCTTCAAGCATTCCTTCTGTTAGATGTTCAGAAAGATATGAATCCATTACTCTACCATCTTCACTTAAGAATTCATCATCTTTTTTTGTTCTAAAGTTCCACATTCTTCCAGTTACTTCAAATACACTTGATAATTTATTAGAAACTGCTTCATCTGGTCCAAAGAATCTAAAGTTTTTATTATCTTTGTTTAGTACAAATAAATCTCTAATATAAACGCCTAAGTTTGTTGTATCTGAATCTTTTTTTAAGCCGGGTCTTCCTACATTAATAGTATAATCTTTCCAGTTAGGAACATTTAATTCTTTAGTTAATAAGCCACCATTAGCATATTTACTTGCACCCATACATTTAGATGGAGATGGTATAAACTTAGTATATTCTTTTCTTAGTTTACCATTTTCATCAAATAATTCTTCTGGATGATAGCTTTTTAACCATTTTTCTAGTATATCTATATTTTTAGGATCTTTCTTATCTATATCAAATGGAATTTGATGTGATCTAAAACTTCCTTCTACTTTTTTACCATTTACTTCTTTAGGCCCTGTCCATCCTTTAGGTGTAGTTACTACTAATACTGGATATTTATCTAGTTTTCCTTCTTTTATCTTTTTAAAATCTTTTACACATCTATCTAGGGCCTTTGCCATAGCTTCATGCATTTTCATTTCTTCATTTCCTGATACAAAATATACATTATATCCAAGTCCTGTGAAATAATAACCTATTTCTTCTTCAGTCATTCTTGCAAGTACTGTAGGGTTTGATATTTTATAACCATTTCTATGAATAATTGGTAAAACTATACCATCCTTTTTTCTATTTAAAAATTTATTAAAGTTCCAGCTTGTTGCAAGTGGTCCTGTTTCTGCTTCACCATCACCTATTACTGTTGCTGCTATTAAATTTGGATTATCAAGTACAGCACCTGCTGCATGAGCTAGACTATAGCCTAATTCTCCACCTTCATTAATAGAGCCTGGAATATTTGGTGCTACATGAGATTGAACTCCATGTGGGAATGAGAACTCTTTAAATAAATGTTTCATGCCTTCAATATTTTCTTTATATTCTTTATAATATCTAGAATAAGTTCCATCTAGGTAGTTATTTGCTATCATAGCTTCACCACCATGACCAGGACCTGATATATAAATCATATCTAAATCATATAATTTAATTATTCTATTTAAATGAGTATAAATAAAGTTTTGTCCTGGTACTGTTCCCCAGTGACCTACTAATTTATTTTTAATATCATTAATTGATAGTTTTCTTTGTAATAATGGATTATCTAGTAAATATAATTGTCCTACAGATAAATAATTAACTGCTCTAAAATAACCATCTAATGCTTTTAAATCACTCTTAGTTAATTTCATTAAAACCCTCTCCTATTCTTATTAATTATATAATAAAATTTGTAAAATAACTAGTATCATTTTTTTAATTTATGATAAAATTAAGATGGAGTGTAAAGTATGAGTGAAGATTTAAAAATATTTAAAACAATTGATGATATATCTAATATTTCTTTAAAGGAAGATAGTCCTAATAGATATGGATTTATTATTAGTCCTGATAAATGTTTTTATCTACCTACTGGGGAAGATAAAAACTTGCATCATGAACAAATACTTAGATTTACCATTATGCGACTTTATAATAGTAATTCTAGTATTTATAAAAGTAATTTAGAAAAACTTGGGGATGTTGATTTATCTGAGTTATTAATAGATAAAGATGAATATGCAATATCTATTACTATAGCAGGTCTAGGTAATTCAATATTTCTAAATACTTCTAGTGGATTATTTAATAGTGGTGTTTTATTTATTCCTAAAGAAATGAATGATTTTCAAAAAGAAAATGTTAATAAATTTATAAATACGCTTAATGGTTTTGATGATATGAATCAATTTACTATTGCTAGAGTAAATACCATTGATCACTTTGGTGAAAATGATATAGTTATAGAATCTTGGAATCAAGATGAATATAAAGATAAGGAGAATTGTAATGGAATTAGAATTAAATAAAGATGTTCTTGGTAATAAGAATAAAAAATATATAAATTGGGATGAGTTTTTTATGGGAGTTGCCTTACTTGCTAGTAGTCGAAGTAAAGATCCTAACACTAGAGTTGGAGCTTGTATAGTAGATAAAGATAATAGAATTCTTTCTATTGGATATAATGGTACTCCTAATGGCTTTAGTGATGATAAATTTCCTTGGGATAGAAATGGAGATACTCTTGATACTAAATACGCTTTTGTATGTCATAGTGAATTAAATGCAATTATTAATTATAAAGGTTCTAGAAAAGATTTAAATGATGCTACTTTATATGTTACATTATTCCCTTGTAATGAATGTTCTAAAATAATAATTCAAGCTGGTATTAAAAATATTATTTATTTATCTGATAAGTATGATGGAACTACTGCTAATACAGCTTCTAAGATTATGTTTAAAGAGTGTGGTATTAACTATAAACAATTAAAATCTAGTAGTAAAATTAGTTTTGATTTTAATCCTTTAAATAATGTGGAGATTTCTAATGAATAGTTTTTATAATAAGACAATAATTCTTCCTGAAGATGATGCTAGAATAATTGAAGCTTCTAATAATATTAATTTTTGTAATATATTATTAATTGGTGAAGGGATTAGTTCTAAAGAGAATGTTAATTATATAGATAATAAAACTTATAAAGATAATGATATTTTAATTAATGAGCTTTATGATCTTAGAAAAGATAAAGGATTAACAATTGAAGATGCTAGAGATTTAATTACTAATAATAAATATGTTTTTAGTTTAATGCTTTTAAGAAAAGGAATAGCTGATGGTGTTGTTTGTGGTGCTACTCTTACTTCTAAAGAAGTTATAGGTCATGCTTTAAGAATAATTGGTAGTAAAGGTTTTGCTTCTTCTTTTACTTTAATAGATAATAAAGATAAAGGATTACTTTTATTTAGTGATACAGGTTTAAACATTGATCCTTCTATAGATAATCTTGTTTCTATTGCTGAAGATTCTTGTAAAAGTTATAAAAAAATTACTGGTAATGAGAGTATAGTTGGATTTTTATCACATTCTACTGATTCTTCTTGTATTTGTGATATGCAAAATAAAATGCATGAAGCTGCTGCATTATTTAAAGAAAAGAATTCTAATATTAGATGTGACTATGAAATGCAATTTGATGCTGCTATAGATCAAAATGTTTCTAATATGAAGATTAAGAATTCTAATACTAATGGATTAGTTAATACATTTATATTTCCTAATTTAGATAGTGCTAACATAGCTTATAAAGTTGCTGAAAGACTTGGTAATAACAAATGTTATGGTCCTATTATTCAAGGGCTTAATAAACCTGTTAATGATATTTCAAGAGGTTCTAGTGTAGAAGATATTATAGGTACTGTTTATCTTACTGTACTTATGAGTTTATAAAAAAAGCATTCAAGTAGTTCTTGAATGCTTTTTATATTAACTTCTTTACTTTATATTCTTCTATTATATCTTCTATAGACTTAGTAGATATATTACTATAATGTTGTAATTGTTCTAGTTTCTTTAAATATTTATTATCTTTATCATGAGTTAGTCTAGCTACTCCTGAATCTTTATTATTTTTTATATATTTAATTATTTCACTTTTACTTCTATTAGTAATTTCTAATTTATCTGCAGGTAATCTATATAATGCATAACCATAAATAGCTTGTTTTGTTAAAGCTTTATGGCCATGTAATATTTTATCAAATACAATATAATCATTATTTAAAACATAACCATAATAACCAGTTAATTTATTAGTACCTCTAAGTTCTAATTTATGATCATAATTACTAAAGAATTGTTCTTTTATTTTATATTGATTTAATAATCTTTCATCTATATATGGATTATCATTTAATTTTTTAGTAAAACTTTCTCTAATTTTTTCAGTAGTTCCTTTTTTTACTAGTTCAAAATTTATATCATAAATACCATTATATCTATCTTTACCTTTTTCTAATAAATTAGTGTTTTCTAGAAAGTAATTAACTCTTTTGTTAAAGAAACTATATGTATAATCATATGCTATATTACCTACTACTACACCATGAGGATATGCGACATAAGATCCTTCTGATACGTTTTTATAATAAAAGTATGGGAATATACCATATACATCTCTATTACAATAATTTAAACTATTTAATGACTCTATTGCTATATAATACATCATATCTTTAGCTTCTATTTTATCTTTAATATAATCTTCTATATTAATATCTTTTAAACTCATAATTTTATCAAAATTTAATACTATATCATTT
>OMQW01000023.1 GCA_900313345.1 uncultured Eubacteriales bacterium | reverse complement strand
TACTATACCAATACTAGAATGATCTTTTATTACTTTTTCTGTTCCTATTTCTGCAGCTTCTACAAAAGGTATTTCTTCTTCATACCAAGGAGTTTTTACCATTCTAGGACCATTTTCATCTTTAACTCCTTCAGCATTATCTATCATATATCCTACACAATCTATTAATCTTACATTACATGTAAAATTATCAATATTGATAGTAGATGCTTTTGATGGGACAAATTTTGGTTCTGTTGTCATAATCATTTTACCTTGAGCGGATTGTGGTATTTCATCTAATAATCTTTTCTTTTCATAGACATCATCAATATTTGGAATTATTAAGTTTTCTACTACTTTTTTAATAAAAGTACTTTTACCTGTTCTAACTGCTCCAACTACACCTAGATAAATATCGCCATTTGACCTTTCTGCTATGCTTTTTATTATTTCAAATTTATCCATTTTATATCTCCTTCTATAAAATATTATGTAATAGTTTTAAATAAAATAACTTTTTATTGACTAGTATTTAAAAAATATTTATAATACGAGACTGGAGGGATAATTATGGATTTATATGATACTTTTAAAAATTATACAATTAATAAATTAAATAATAATGAATATAATATGGAATCTAAGTTTTTCCCGACTAATAGAACGATTATAAAAGCTTTTAAAGACGTTGATTTATTAAGACTTTCTAAACAAGAACTTATTTATATAAATAGATTATTTGATAGAAATTATCTTTTTCAAAAAGTTAGTGAGACTTGTGGTAGGGAAGTTTTTTATAAATTTATTGTTCCTGAATACAGTATTGAACTTGAAAGAAATGTATTTCTTAAATTAATGATTTGTGCTGAATTATCTAAAGAATATGATGTTAAAGAAATACTTGGATTTTCAGTTAATTCTGGATATGTATTAAAGAATTTTAAAAATGTTTCTTCTAATTATTTAAGAAATGATTCTTCTTTTGCTTTAATCACTTGTCTAATTAATGGAAAATATTTTAGTGCATTTGATGATAATATAAGAAATTCCAAAGAACTTTCGTACTTTGCTATTATTAATGATAAAGATTTAATTCCTAAATCATTTCATAATACTAGTTTAGATTTTAGAAGTGATTATAATAATGGATTACTTTATATAAAAAAATTAAATGAACATTATAATGTTTCTAGAATATATGATGAATTATTTGCTCATGATGATAATTTTAATTATAAAGATAATAATTTTACTAAATTTAATCCTAAAGATGAGGTATTGCAAAAGGAATGGCTTTCTAATTATGAGTTTCTTGCTGGGTTAACGCTTATTAATAAGGAGTTTTCTGATTATGTTACTTCTTCTAAAATTGTAAAATATGGAATAAAAAAAAGATAAAGTTAAAACATTTTATCAATGTTTTTTGGAACTTTATCTTTTATTATACTATTAATTATCTTATCTTCTTTTTCTTTTGTAACTGTTTTCCCAGTTATTTTACTTATTTCACTTATTACATCTCTTAACGTATTTTCATCTTTCATATTAGATTTTTGTAATTTATTTGCAAGACTCATAATAGTTTCTTTTTTTACTTTTGTTTTATCTTCTACTTTTTTAAAGAAGTTATCTTTAAACATATAATCCTCCTAGTAGATTATATGTTTTATTTTTATTTATTTAACTTTTTTTCTAAAGAATTAATTTTATTACTTAATTCTTCACATTTTTTTGTAAATTCTTCTAATGATATGGTTTTTTCTTTATATCTTTTATCTAACATTTCATAAGCTTTTTTTAAGCCTTCTAGTTCTTTTTCTATACTTTTTTTACTTCTAAATAGGAACATTATTCTTCATCACCTTTATTTTTGAATTGAAGAATAATTGGTGTTCCTTCTAATTCAAAGTTTTCTCTTAATTTATTTTCTAAGTATCTTTTATATGAGAAGTGAACTAAACCTTTATCATTTACTCTAAATGTAAATTTAGGTGGTTTTTTACCTGTTTCACTTACAAAGTATATCTTTAATCTTTTACCTTTATAACTAGGTGGTATATTTAACATATATGCATCATTAATAACTCCATTTAATAGAGATGTTTTTATATCTCTATCTATGTTTTCTCTTACTTTTACTACTTCTGGCATAAGTGTTTCAATACGTTTTTTAGTTAGTGCTGATAAAAATACTACTTTTGCATATGTTGCAAATTGGAACTCTGTTTTTATTAATTTTTGATATTCTCCAATAGTTGTATTTTTTACTGTATCCCATTTATTTACTACTATTATTAATCCTTTACCAGAATCTATAGCATAGCCTGCTATATGTTTATCATGTTCTTTAATACCTTCTTCTGCATTAATAACTAGTATACAAATATCTGATCTATCTATTGCTTTCATTGAACGCATTAAACTATATTTTTCTACATTTTCATAGATTTTACCTTTTTTACGCATTCCTGCAGTGTCTATTATTACAAAATCTTCTTTATTATATCTTAAAACACTATCTATTGAATCTCTTGTAGTACCTGCTACATTTGAAACTAGCGATCTTTCTTCATTTAATAAAGCATTCATTAAAGAACTTTTACCTACATTAGGTCTTCCTATTATTGATATTTTTGTTCTTGTATCTATTACTTCATCTTCACGTTTTGTAAAATCTCTTGTAATTGCATCTAATAAGTCTACATATCCTGTATTATGAATTGCACTTATTGGAATATATTCATCAAAGCCTAATTCATAAAAATCATATATATTATTTTGTGCTTCTTTATTATCTACTTTATTAATTGCTACTATTATACGCTTTTTTGAATGTTTTAAAATATCTTTTACTAATAAATCATTACTTGTTAGGCCTTCTTTTCCATCAACTATAAATACTACTAAGTCAGCTTCATCTATTGCTAGTTCTGCTTGCATTTTAATTGATGCATTAAATGCTATTTTTTCTGAGTCTATTCCTCCAGTATCAATAAGATTAAATCTATAGTTGTTATAATTAACTGTTTCATATATTCTATCTCTTGTAATACCAGGCATATCTTCTGTAATAGAAATGTTTTTTCCTGCTATTTTATTAAAGAGAGTAGACTTACCTACGTTTGGACGACCTACTAATGCTACTGTTTTTAACATAGTATCACCTCTTTTACTTCGTAATTTTATCATGAAATTTAATATTTGTAAATTATATTTATGTGTTATAATATTTATATAAATAAAGAGGTGCTAAGATGGAAAAGATTAACAAAGAAAAAATGTGGTATGATAATGCTAGTTTACTTACTACTATTATAATTATTTTTATATGTTTTATTATATTAATTAGTCAAGCTTTTGCTGTTAATAATAATATAGGTTTTATTAATACTTTTAGGAGTTTATTTAATCATAATAGTTCTTATATTATTGCTTTAATATATTTCTTATTAATTAAGAATCAAAGATTTCAAAAATATTTTAATATAGTTAATTTCTTATTTATACTTTTATATTTTTTAAATTCATTCGCTGCATTTTTAACTATTTTTCAATCTTTTGGTATTGCTTCACTTGGCTCATTATTTCTAAATGTTATTTTACTATGTTATATGATTTATACTTTTATGATTGATACTAGACTTTGGAAAGAGTTTAAACTTAATAAACTTCCTTTTGATGAATTTAAGAATGAATGGTATTATTATTCAATTAATATTATTAGTTTTGTTGTTTTATTTGTTAATTTAATTGCTGCTATTAATTTTGATGGGGTTGTATTATCATTATTTGATACTATATATATTTGCTTATTTGCTAGGTATATATATTTATATAAGAATTATGAAAATAAAAAAAAAGAAAAAATTAAAAAGGATGGTAAATAATGAATGATGATTTATTTGAACAAATAGACAAAAATAAAGAAGATCTTCCTACTTTAAAAAGAAAGATTAAATATATTAAAAATTATAATTATAACTTTTATCAAAAAGTTGCTATTTTTATAATGGTTGTTGCATTTTTTTCTGGCGTTATATTAGGTAATGTTTTTCCTGCTTGTCAATCTGGATTTATATATAGTGATACTTGTAGTGATACAGAGTTTAATGCTTTCTTAACTATTCTTGTTTGGTTTATTTCTTTTATATTTTCGATGTTTATATTTTTCTTAGGACATGTGATACAAATTCTTGATAAAATTGCTGAAAACACTAAAAAATAACGTAAATTTAGTGTTTTTTTCTTGTATTTTAAAATTAGTTGTGATACGTTATATATGTAAGCATAGTATGCTTAATTAATAATTTTAAGGAGGTAGTTTTACACTATGAAAAAAATTGAATTAGTTGAAAAAGTAGCTGAAGAAGCTGGACTTACTAAAGCTGATGCTACAAGAGCAATTGATGCAACAATCAATGCTATTACTGCAGCATTAGTTAAAGGAGATAAAGTTCCTGTTGTAGGATTTGGTACTTTCGCAGTATCTACTAGAGCTGCAAGAGAAGGACGTAATCCTAGAACTGGTGAAACAGTTAAAATCGCTGCTCGTAAAGCTGTTACATTTAAAGCAGGATCTGCTTTAAAAGATGCAGTTAATAAATAAGCCTAAGGGCTTTTTTTCTTGCTCTTTTTTATATTAATGTTATAATTACTATAGGTGATAATATGAAGATTAAAACAAAACTTATATTACTTCTTGTCTTTGCTTTAGGATTATTCTTTTTAATTGGTTCTTCTTATGCTTATTATCAATTAAGTCTAGACTCTACTAATACTATTAATTTAATAGGTTCTAAACTTTCTTTAAAAATGACTGATGAGGGATCTATTAATATAGATAATGCAGAACCAGTTAGTGATCGTGATGGATTAAGTAGTAACGGATATAATTATACTATTACTAATGATGGTAATATGGATTCTAAATATTATATTTATTTAAATATTATTAATAATACTTTACCTCTTAATATTGTTAAATATAGTATTATTTCTAGTGATAGTTATACTGATATTAAGACTCTTTCTGAACTTGATAATATAAATAATAAATTATTATTAAAAGAGGGTAGTATTAAATGCGGAGAATCTATTAATGAAACATTAAAGTTATGGATTAGTGAAAATGCCGATTCCAGTATTTCTAATAGTGATTTTAATGCTTCTATTAGTGTAGTTGGAGAGCAAATTAATAAAGAGAGTTAGCTCTCTTTTTATATGATATAATTAAGTTGGTGATAAAATGTTAGATGATGCTCTTAACGTGCTTAAAATTATAGATAATAATGGTTTTAAAGCATATATAGTTGGTGGTTTTGTAAGAGACTATTTACTTAATAATAAGTCTAGTGATATAGATATATGTACTAATGCTACTCCTAGAGAATTAATTAAAATTTTTCCTAATGCTAAACTTCCGAGAGAAAATATTGGCGCGGTTACTATATATTATAAAAATATTAGATTTGAGATTACTACTTTTAGAAGAGAAGTTAAGTATATTAATAATAGAAAACCTATAGAAATAGAATATATTAATAATTTAGAGGAAGATATATTAAGAAGAGATTTTACTATTAATACTTTATGTATGGATAAAGATAAAAATATTATAGATATAATTAATGGAAAAGATGATCTTAATAATAATATTATAAGATGTGTTGGTAATTCTGATTATAAGTTTTCTGAGGATGCACTTAGAATATTAAGAGCTATTAGATTTGCTACTAAACTTAATTTTAGAATTGATGAAGAAACACAAAAATCTATATTAAAATATAAATATTTATTAAAAAACATTTCTTATAATAAAAAGAAAGAAGAACTTGATAAAATATTTACTAGTTTAAATGTATCTTATGGTATTAAGTTATTAAAGAAGTTTGGGCTTGATAAAGAATTAGATATTAAAGGATTAGATAAGTTAGTTTGCACTGATAGTTTAGTTGGTATTTGGGCTCAATTAGATGCTCCTAATTATTCTTTTAATAAGGTTGCTATGGAACAAATAAATAATATTAGAGAGTGTATTAAGCTTGATAATTTAGATTCTTTTGTTCTTTATAAGTATGGATTATATCCTAATAGCGTTGCAGCTTCTATTAAAGGATTATCTAGGGAAGAAGTTACTCTTCGATATAATAATCTACCTATAAAAGATATTAGAGAATTAAAAATAGATATTCCTAGGATATTAAGTATTTTAAATAAGGAAGCTGGACCTTTTATTAAAGATATAAAAGATGAGGTAAGTTACTTAGTACTTAATAATAAACTTATTAATGATTATAGTGTTATAGAAAAATATGTTGTGGAAAAATATAAAACTTTATGATATTATATTTTAGATTAGAGGTGAAAATATGGATAAACTTATAAATGTTTTAAAAAGTGGAAGTATTGTAGTACCTCTTTATCTTTTAAAGAGTTATAAAGAGTTAAATATAGAATTAAATGATTTTATATTTTTGATGTATTTATATAATAAAGGTAATAATTTTAGCTTTGATCCTAATAAAATTAGTAATGATTTAGGTATTAGTATTAAAGATGTATTAATGAGCGTTAATACTCTTTCTGAAAAGCATTTAATCGAAGTTAAAGTTATTAAGAATGATAGAAATATTAATGAAGAAATTATATGCCTTGATTTATTTTATAATAAAGTTATTAATGCTACTATAGATGAAGTTGTTGATGATTCAAATAAAAAGATTGATAGTGATATATTTGAATTTATTGAAAAAGAGTTTGGTAGAACTTTAAGTTCTACTGAATATGAGATTATTAAGGCTTGGCTTGATTCTGGTAATAGTTCTTTAGTTGTTAAAGAGGCTGTTAAAGAAGCTAAATATAATGGGGTAAGTAATTTAAGATATATTGATAAAATATTGTATGAATGGGGTAAAAAAGGCATTAAAACTTTAGAAGATGTGGAAAAAAACAGAATTAATCATAGGAAGATGGAAGAGGATTCTGTTGATGATATATATGATTATGACTGGATTGATGATGATATAGATGAATAAAAGTAATTTAATTATGAATTATCTGGATGAGATTATTGGTGAACCTCATTCAGAATTGCAATATGAAAAAGATTATGAGTTACTACTTGCTATTGTTTTAAGTGCTCAAACTACGGACAAAAGAGTTAATCAGGTAACTTCTATATTATTTGATAGATATAATACATTAGAAGCTCTTTCATTAGCTAATATTGATGATATAAGGTCTATAATAATGCCTTTAGGAACTAGTACTGTTAAAGCTAAATACGTTAAAGAAGCTAGTACTATTCTTTTAAATGATTATAATGGGGTAGTTCCTAAGGATAAAGATTTATTAGTAAAATTACCTGGAGTAGGTCCTAAGACTGCTAATGTATTTCTAATTGAATATTATAATTATCCTTTAATGGCTGTTGATACACATGTTTCTAGAGTTAGTAAAAGATTAGGTATTGCAAAAGAATTGGATAACCCTTATACTATAGAATTAAAGCTTAATAAATTTTTCCCAAAAGAAAAACTTGGTAGATTACATAAGCAACTAGTTTTATTTGGTAGATATCATTGTAAGGCTATTAAGCCAGAGTGTGATAGTTGTAAGCTTAAAGATATATGCAGAAAGAAGAATTAATATGAATTACGATGATGAAAATCACATAGATGGAGAATTAATTGATGATCCTATGTTATTATTTGATGATAATATTATAGAAAGAGATTATAAAGAACTTAAAAATTGTGAAGATGATGCAAAAATGAATATTAATAATTTATGTATTAATTCTTTAGTTTTATTAGGATCTTTTAAATTACATAAAAAATATCCTTTTGCTTCAGGTGTTATATTTACATTTTCCTCTATTGGAATAGTTATTAATAGTTTAAAGACTGTAAATTCTATTAATATTTTAAAAAGAATAAAAAAAAATACTCTTAAATGAACTGCACCCTTTAGAGTAGACACTAATAAAAAAATAGGTATATTAAAAAGAGAAAAGTTATTTTTCTCTTTTTCTTTACTTTTGACTTTAATCTGGTTGTGTTATAAAATAATATCCAATCTTTTACAAGTTGGATATATTCTTGTAAAGATGTAATATTATTATTGTACAAAGTTTCTTTTTTAAGAAGTGAGTGCCAACTCTCTATTGGAGAGTCGTCAATTGGAGTTCCTTTTCTCGACATAGAAATTTGTATTCC
>OMQW01000026.1 GCA_900313345.1 uncultured Eubacteriales bacterium | reverse complement strand
TTTATTTTCTAATTTAAAATCTTTTATTATTTTATCTTTATATTTAATATATAACTCTTTTTGAATATTTAATGGTCTAAAAGCATCCAATACTTTTAATTTATAATTATTTGGTAAATAGTTCAATGCTTCTAAAAGTTTTTCATATACTGATTTTCTTAACATACATTTATTAATTGCATAAATAAATCCTCTTTTAGGATATTCCATATCAACAATTAATTTATTTGTTTCTTTTACTTCTACTAGTTCTTCTGGAATTAATTCATAAAAATTATTATTTACTTCTTTACCATTTATCATATTAACTATCCTTCTTTGTTAGTATAGTAAAAAAGTATGCTTTTGCATACTCTTTTAATCAACATCATTACGAGATAATATATCACTTGGTTCTTTTCTAACTAAGTTAAATACTGGTAATAATCCTATTACTATATTTAATACATACATTATTATTATACTTATTAATAATATAGAATAGTTTATTTCATATTGTCTTCTTAGCTTTGAGATGCTAGTTAACTCTTTTAGAATATTATACATTAATATATTACCAGGTATACCAGTTATAGTTGTTATTACTAATATTTCCCCTAAAAACATCTTATAAATATCTATTTTCTTTATTCCTATTGCTCTTTTAATACCAATTTCTTTTATTCTTGTTATAAATGATGCTCTAATTATTAAGAATATTTCAATAAATGAAATTGCTAATAATATAGATGATAATATAAGTGTATTTTTTATAGACTTTTTATTTTTATCTATATAACTTGATCTATCAAGTTTATATTGGTCTCTTGCATTAAAGCCTTTTTCTTGTAAGTCTTTTAATAGTTTCTTTTTATTAAAACTATAAATAGTAAATCCTTTTATATTGCTGTATAAATATCTATCAAGTGTATTTTTATTTATATATTTATTATCATCTTCAGTATTAGTTTCATAATAACCTACTACTTTTAGTTTAGTATCATTTACTTTTGTATTTAATTCAGAGTTTAGTTTATGTGCTTCTTTATTGTTTATATTAATTAACACTTCATAATCATTTTCTGGATTTCTTCCTTCTTTTATTCCATAAGGATTATTATTATAATCTAATAAAGTATTATGAGGGATATTATAACTGTCTTTATATGTTGTTATATTTAGTAAGATATTGCTAAACTCACTTTCATTCATATAAATAATTGGTTCTTCTATATCGGTTACTCCTACTACTTTATATTCATTTATACCTAGTTTTAATGTTTTACCTATAATATCTTTTGGTTTTCTAATACCTATAATAGACATCTTTTCATCTGCTATTTCATTTCTATCCATGTTTAGTTTATCTATTACAACTTCATTATTTTCTTTTGGAAGAGTTCCTGCTATTAAGTCTTCTTCTTTTAATAATTTATTACTTACTACTGACATAGATAGTGGTATACAAGTATTAGATATTTGATAAAATGATTTATCTACTATATTAAAGGTATAAGTTGATTTTCCTGGTAAAATATAACTATTTTCTACTTCTTTTAATTTATTATAAGTATCATAACCATTACCTTCTACATAAATATAATCTTTATACATACTTATAAAATCTTTATCTTCTACTTTAGTTACACCTTTAATATTACTTAAAGAATATAATATAAACATACTTGATATAAAGAATCCAAATAAAAGTATTTTTTTTACTAATTTATAATCTCTTACTTTATTTATTCCATCTATTATTAATGATATAGGATTATAAATAGATGTATATCTTAAATTATGTTTTTCATTAGATAGAACATTAATATCAAAATCATTATTTAAATAATCTTCTTTTTTAATAGTTTTATAACTATCATTTATTAAAGTTATATTAGAGTCATTATCTAACACTTCTATTTTTTTATTATTATTTGATCTTATATAAATATTATTATTTCTAACTACAATATCTAGATTAATATTTTCATTATTATTCTTATAGATAGTTATATTATTATCGTTTTTATTTAATTCTTCTTTAGTATTAAAGTCTTTTAAATATATATTATTATCTATTCTATAGTCTAATTCATCATTTTGATTATCTTCTATGACATTAGTTATTTTTCCATCTTCTAGATTAATTATTTTAGATGCATAGAAGTTTGCAATAGACTTTTCATGAGTTACTAGTATTACTAGTTTTTCTTTTGATATAGCCTTGATGATATTCATTACTTCAATAGTGTTTTTAGAGTCTAGATTACCTGTTGGCTCATCTGCTATTATTACTTTTGGATTTTTAACTATTGCTCGAGCTATGCCTACTCTTTGTCTTTGCCCACCTGATAATGCTACTGCTAGTCTATTTCTATAACGATACATTCCTACTTTTTCAAGGACATAAGTTACTTTTTCTTTAATTTCTTCTTTATCTTTAATACCTATCATTTTTAAAGATAATGCTACATTATCATATACTGTCATATTTTCTATTAAGTTATAGTTTTGAAATATATAACCTATATTTAAAGTTCTTAGTTTATCTTTTTTATAGCATGATCTTTTAGGTAAGAGCATACCATCTATAAATATTTTACCTTTATCAATCTTATTTAAACCGCCTATAGCATTTAATAGTGTTGTTTTACCACATCCTGATTCACCTAAGAATGCTACTAGTCCTTTATCAGAAAGAGTTAGAGAAGTGTCATTTATAACATGTATTTCATTTTTTCTATGTCTATTAAAATATTTATTTACATTTCTTAATTCAATCATATTATATCTCCTCTCTGTATGTTTCTAAAGTGCTTCTTTTAAATAGGCTTCTAGAATATCTTGCTGATATTAGATAAGACATAACAATTAATATTATAAATAATACTATATAGTCTTTTACATTTAAATATTTAATTATTTCATTAATAGTATTTATATTAATAACTTTTATTTTACATAATTTTATTATTATTAAAAATATAAAATATGCTATTACTTCATCATTTAATAATTCTATTTGTAATAAAGACTTACATGTTTTTCTAGTTGTTCCTAATATTCTTATAGTTGAATAATAAATGTTTCTAGATTTTAATATCATTTTAATAATAAAATAAGATATAAAGAATAATACTACTATAGATATTATAAATACTACTTTTCTAAATAGATTTATCATACCTAGAACGTCTCCTACTGCATTTACACTAAACTTCTTAAACGGATAAGTGTTATATCCCATTTTATTTAATTCTTTTGATACTTTATTAACATCTTTTACTTTATTTGTAAATATACTTATTTGATATGATCCTTTATTATATAATTTATCATAATCAATATTACTTATATAGAATGTCATTTGATTATCTTCATATTCCTTTTTAGAAATACCTGTTAATTTTTCATAAGTTTTATCATTAAAATAATCTTTTACTTTTAAATTAACTGTTTCTTTATAATAAGTATTTGTTACTTTAATAGATGCATTTTTATTTTTACATTCATAGTTAGAACAGAATGAATTATAAGATTCTGGGATTAATAATTCTCCTTCTTTTAATTTATCAATAGATTTAATAATATATGAAAAAGTTTCTGAATCATTTCTATATACTTTATTATCAAATGTTATTTCTTTAGTTCCATATGTTATATAAGACTTTCTTAATGCTTTTTCTATTATATTATTATTTATATATAATTTAGAATCAAAGTTATTTCTATTTTTATTATAAATAACACCTACTACACTAATATCATCTTTAATGGTATCATTATAAATAGTTAATTTTACTTTCTTGTTAAAAATTTCTCCTGTCCTAATATTATAATCATCTTTAGAACCTGATACTACTATTTCATTTTCATTTTCTGGTAGACGACCTTTATCTACTTTTTTAATATTTTCATAGCTTTCAAGTGTTCCTTCAAATCCAAATGTATCACTTTCTAGTGTTGCTGTTGTATCGAGAAATATATCATCTTTTACTACTTTATTTACTTCTTTTAGTTTCTTAATACTATTAATATCATCATCTGTTATTTCAGATTTATCTATTTTATTTAGTATTATTCTTTTTTTAGAATATTCTCTAAACAGATAGTTATTTGAGCTTGTTACATTTTCACTCTTAGCTTTTTTTAGGGCTGGATAACTAGAAAATACTAAACCTGTTAATGATAGATATACTAGTAATAATAAGATGAATTTTGTTTTAATATTAAAAGTATTTCTAAAGCCTAATAATAGTTTATTTAATTCTGTTATACTTTTGTAATTTCTTTCAAGTGGTTTTTTTATTTCTACTTCTTTTAGTTTCTTATCTTCTACTATACTACCATCCATCATTACTATTTTTCTTGTTGCATAATCTTTTACTTGTTCATAGTTATGAGTTACTATTATTACTAATCTATCTTTAGATATCTTACTTAGAAGTTTCATAACTCCTTTAGCACTTTCAGCATCTAAATTTCCAGTTGGTTCATCTGCAACTATTATTGGTGTTTCTTTAATTAATGCACGAGCGATTGCTACACGCTGTTTTTGTCCTCCTGATAATTTTGATGCTTTAGTATTTTTATATTTAGAAAGTCCTACCTTATCTATTATATCTAGTACTTTTTGTTTTACTTCTTTTTTCTTATAACCATCAAGTAACATTACTAGTTCTATATTTTGAAATACTGTATAACTATTTATTAAGTTAAAGTTTTGGAATATATTTCCAATATACTTTCTTCTATAAGTTTCATAATCTGTTTCACTATAGTGAGATGTTTCTTCATTATTAATGAACATCTCTCCTTCTTCATAAGAATCAAGTCCTGATATAACATTAAGAAGAGTTGATTTACCGCTTCCTGATTCACCTGTTATAACTACAAATTCGCCTATATCTAGTTTTAAATTTACTTTAGAGAATCCACTAGATATATTACTTTTATTATAGTAGAATTTTGATACTTTTTTTAATTCTATTATACTCATAATTATTCTCCTAACTTACCCAACTAATGAATGTTTTTAATGAAGTATCTTTATGTATTGGATATCTTGGTATTAAATATTTATTATCACTTCTTTTAGCTTTTCTATAGCCACCTATAAAACTCATCTTAAATCCTGCTTCTTTAACAGCTTGAAGGGATGTTTCATTATATTGATAAAATGGGAAACAGAAAGAATCATTATTTTTAATAATATCTAAAGATTTTTTTAAATCCTCTAAATCAATTTCTTTAGTATTACATAATAATTGTCCTTTACCACAAGTTCCTGCATTATGCATATCATATGTATGTGATCTAACATCTAGGTATTCTGACTGATAATTTTTTATATCCCACCATCCTGCTATTAAGAATAAAGTTGCATGCATTTTATATTCTTCAAGTATTGGTATTAATTTATTACCATTATGAGCTCCTGTACCCATTGCTCCATCATCTACTGTTATTAGTACACTCTTTTGTGGTAATTCTATTTTTCCATACATCCATTTATAAAATTCATCCATAGTTAATGTTTTATATCCATTATCTCTTAGATAATCTAAGTGTTTTCTAAAATCTCTAACAGGTTCACATATATTTTCATTACATTGCTCGCCTTTTTCGTCATCATAGAAGAAATGATAATTTAATACTGCTATTTTTTGTTCGCTAGAACTGCTTGTCTTTTCTATTACTACTTTTTCCTTTTCTTTAACATTTTGTCCTTCAAGCATTTTTTTAAAGTCATCTATAGTAGTATCATCTTTAATTCTATATCTATTAATTTTATTATAATCAGTATCTTTATTAGACGCAGTATTATTAGTTACAAATCTTTTATTATCTTCATCACTTAATAATACTATTTTCTTTGCATTTATAAAATCATTATTATCTACTTTATTAGTTGTTAATAAAATGGCTTTTTCTTTTAATCTAATATTATGCTTTAAGTAATTATTTAATGAATCCATATCTATTAAATAATATCCATTTTTATTAAGAGTTTCTAATTCTTTATAAACTTCATTTTTTTCTATACAAGTTTCACTATTACATTTATCTTTAATCTCTTCGTAATTAATTATACTTATATAGTTAGATTCAGTTTCTTTAGTGTTTTCATTATCTACTAAATTAACTTCTTTTTTATTTACTTTTAATAACCTATCTAGAAAATAAATATAATAATAGTCATCATCACTATATTCTACTTTTAAACTTATTTTATCTTTTAATTCTAATATTTTATTATTATCTTTATAGAAGTTTATCTTCTTTTTACTTTCAATATTATTATTCCAAACTAAATAATTAGGATTTATTTCATCTTTTACCACTTTTTCTTTAGTTTTTTCTACATCATTATAATAAATATAATAATTAGTATTTTTTATTTTAAAATAAGTATCTTCTTTTTTATTTATTTTTTTCTTATCTAAATTTAATACTACCTTTTTAGATAGTACCCCTATCTTTTTCTTATTTTTATTAAATATATTTGCTTTGGTTTTAGTTATTACAGTTTTATTATAATGTCTTTTAATTGTCTTTATAGTAGTTATTTCATTTATTTTAATAGTTACTAAAATAACTGATAGTGTTACTACTATAACACCTAATATAATAATCGTTTTGTACATTATGCCTGTTTTATTAAAGCTTAATCTTTTTTTATTTTCTTTCATAAATACCTCTCTTTAATTTATTATATCATTTATATTTTTTTAATCTATATAAAAAATATATTTATTATTTTTTTCATAATGTTATTATTAATATGGTGATAGTATGAAAAAAAATATGGTAAAGATAAGAAAGGATAACCCTTCTATTCAAAAGATTAAAAATAAATGTATTGGTTGTGGAATGTGTTTTAATGTTTGTGAAAATATTGTTGGAATAGATCATTCTAGAGAAAAACTTTTTAACCCTATTTGTATTAATTGTGGTCAATGTGTTATGAACTGTCCTATGGCTTCTTTACAAACTAAATATCAATATAATGATGTTTTAAAAGTATTAAAAGATAAAAAGAAGAAAGTTTCAATTAGTATCGCTCCTGCTGTAAGAGTATCTATTGGTGATTTATTTGGTTATTCTTATAGTGATAACTTAGAAAAGATTCTTCCTACTTTATTTAGAAAACTTGGTTTTAACTATGTTTTTGATATTACTTTTGGAGCGGACGTTACTATTATGGAAGAAGCTTCTGAATTACTTGAAAGAATTAAGAAAAGTAAAAATCTTCCTATGTTTACTTCATGTTGTCCATCTTGGGTAAAATACTTAGAAATGTTTCACAGTGATTTAATACCAAATCTATCCACTTGTAAAAGTCCTATTGGTATGCAAACTGCTTTAATTAATTCTTATTTTAAAGAATCTAAGTATTTAAAGAAAGATATTATTAATGTTGTAGTTGCTCCTTGTACTGCTAAGAAATATGAAGCTAATCTTAATAAAACAGATTATGTTATTACTACACAGGAACTTGCACTTATGATTAGAGAATCTGGAATAGATATTTTTAATTTAGAAGAATCAAATTATGATGAACTTCTTGGAGAAGGATCTAAATGTGGCTTAATGTTTGGAAGAAGTGGCGGGGTTATGGAAAGTGCTCTTAATACGTTTAGTTACTTAGTTAATAAGAGACCTTCACTTCCTTCTAGATTTCATATAGATAATAGAGATGGAATATTTACTAAAAAGTATAAGATTGGAGAATATGATGTTAGAGTTGCTGTTGTATATGGACTAAAAAACTTAGAAAAGATATTAGAACATAAAGAAGATTATGACTTTATTGAAGTTATGAACTGTCCTAATGGTTGTATTGGTGGAGGTGGTCAATCAATACTACAAATTAAAGACTTACCTAAACTTAGAAGTGAAAGAGAAACTTCTATAAATAATACAGATAAGAAATATAATTACCCTTATGAAAATAAATATATTATAGACTTATATAATAATTATTTAGATTGTTCTTTAAGTAAGAAAAGTGAAAAACTACTTCATACTAAATATAAAGATTTATCAAAAAAAATAAAGTAAGTAATTACTTTGTTTTTTATGCTATTTTTTCATACTCTACTTTATAGAAGTTTTTTCCTCTATGAATAAATTCATAGTTTTCTTTATCAAAATATATTTTTATTACTCCATCAATTTCTTCTACTTTTCCAATTATAGAATTTTTCTTTGTAAAGAAAAATTTATTTGTTTTAAATGCTTGTTCATTTTGAATCTTTATTTTGAAATTTTTCAACTTTATAATATTTTTATTTTTTAATAGATGAAAGCTTTTTACATGTTCAACTATATAATTTTCTATTATAATTCCATATGATGCCTTTTGATATATTTTCATAGGATCGGTTTCTTCTATGCCATTTTTAATTACTTTTGTAGATAATAGAAATAATTCACCATCTTTAATTTCAAATTCTCCATATTCTTCATATGTTTCATTATTATCTCCATATTCTTTTAAATTATATCTATTATTCATAAATAATTCTAAAGTGTTTTCTTTAAATACTTCTTTATATAATGATAGTCTTTCCATAATAATCTCCTCTACTTTATTTATTATACAAAAAATATAAAAATAAAAATAGAGATTATTCTCTATTTTACATAACAATTATTTAAATTTATTTTATTAGTATTATAGTTAGATATTATACCTACAACTTTAGTACCTTTTTTATTATTGCCTATAATATTACATACATATTCTATATCATATTTACCATCAATATCTTTATTATATAAATATGCTTTATTATCTTTAACACTTACTTTTCCAGTTAATTCTACATATTTATTTAAATATTTATTTACAAATAATTCAAAATCATTTTTAAATAATAATGCTAAATCAAATGTATTTGTTTTTATTGGTTTATCATTATATTTTAAATTTCTATTACCTATTTCAGTTGTATTTTTTCCATTTACTATATGATATTTAATTACTTTATAACCTACACCTTTATATTCATCATATTTATTATTACTTATTGTATGTCTTGCAAAAAAAGGTCCATTATTATAACGTGTAACTGATATTATATCTGTTAATATCATTACTGAAAGAATCAACATTAGTGATATAACTAATGTTAATGATTTACTTAATAAATTTTCTTTTGTAATATTAAGACTTATTTTAGGTAGTTTTATTTCTGGAACTAAAATTGTAAAATCTTTCTTTTTCTTTTCTTCTTTAGTAGTTTTATCATAATCAATTATACTTCCATCATCTAATTTAAATAAATCATCTTCCATATTAATATAATTCGGTATTTTATCTTTATCCCAAAACATATTTATCACCACCAAGCAAATACGCAAATATTATACCATAAAATATAAACAAAATAAACCATAGGGTTTATTTTATTTTTTCTACTTCTTCTTTAAATTCTTCTTCACTTAATATTTTAATATTTAATGCTTTAGCTTTTTCATATTTACTTCCAGGATTTGCCCCTACTATAACTGCACTTGTTTTTTTAGATACTGAATCACTTGTCTTGCCTCCAAGACTTTCTATTATTTCTTTTGCTTCATCTCTTGTATATATTTCTAGACTACCTGTTAAAACAAAAGTTTTTCCTGTAAAGAATTCTGATTCTTTTTCTTCTTTACCTAAATATTTAAAGTTTACTCCATAATTTCTTAAGTCTTCTATTAAAGTTAGATTTTCATCTTGATTAAAATAATTAAAGACACTCTTTGCTATTATTTCTCCAATATCTGGTATAACAGTTAATTCTTCTAATTTAGCTTCTTTTAAATTATCAAGTGTTTTATATTTCTTTGCTAATATCTTTGCAGTTTTCTTTCCTACATGCTTTATACCTAAACCAAATAACAATCTTTCAAGTGAACTATCTTTAGATTTTTCTATAGATTTAATTAATTTATCTATAGATCTTTCTCCATAGCCTTCTAGTCTTTCTAATTCTTCTCTATAACTTTGTAATTTATAAATATCTTCTATTTTCTTGACATAGTTAAAGTTAAATAAGTCTTCTATTATTTTATCTCCAAGTCCATCTATATTCATAGCGTCACGAGATGCATAGTGTATTATACTTTCTATTTTTCTTGATGGACAATTATTATTAGGGCAATAATAATCTGCTTCATTTTTTTTCTTTGTTAATTTAGAATCACAGATTGGGCAGTTTGTTATCATAACAAAGTCTTTTTCATTACCCGTTCTTCTTTCTTTTTTTACTTCACCAATTTCAGGGATAACATCTCCTGCTTTATGTACTTCTACAACGTCTCCTATTTTAACATCTTTTTCTTTGCAATATGCTTCATTATGAAGTGTTGCTTTGGATATTAATGAACCATCTACGTGAACTGGAGAGAATACAGCATTTGGTGTTATTCTTCCCGTTCTACCTACTGTAAAAACTATATCATCTAGTGTTGTTAATACTTCTACTGCAGGGAATTTATAAGCAATACCCCAACGTGGAACTCTTGCAGTTGTTCCTAATTTTTTTTCATCATCTAAACTATTAACTTTAATTACTGCTCCATCAAGTGGAAAGTCTAGACTTTCTCTTTCTCTACCAATATTTTCAATTGAATCTATTAATTCTTTATAATTAGTTGCTACTTTATTTAATTTATAATTAGTTTTAAAGCCTAATTCTTTTAACATAAATAGTGAATCACTTTGAAACTCTATCCCATAGTCTTCTGGATTTGGTATAAAGTATGCCATAAAATCTAGCCCTCTTGATGCTGTTATTTTACTATCTAATTGTCTTACTGATCCTGCTGCAGCATTTCTTGGGTTTGCAAATTCTTTTTCACCATTTTGTTTTCTTTGATAGTTTAATTTTTCAAAACTAGATTTAGACATATAGATTTCACCACGAACTTCTATATCTATTTCTTTCTTTAATTTTAATGGTACTGATCTAATTGTTTTAACATTTTGTGTTATATCTTCGCCAACTACTCCATCACCTCGAGTTGCTGCTCTTACAAGTATTCCTTTTTCATATATAAGTGAACCTGATAAACCATCCATTTTAGGTTCTACAGTATATGATGGAGATGCAACTACTTTTCTAATCCTTTCATCAAAATTTATTATTTCATCTTCATTAAATATATCATCAAATGAAAGCATTGGACTTTTGTGATTAACTTTCTGAAACTTATCTAAAGCTTCTCCTCCTACTTTATTAGTTGGAGAGTCAGCTCTTTTTAAATTTGGATATTCTTTTTCAAGTCTTAATAATTCATTATAGTAATCATCATATTCTTGATCTGTTAACGTTGGATTGTCTTCTGCATAATATTCTAAACTAGCTTTATTTATAATTTCTATTAATTTATCTATTTTTTCTTTTATGTTTTCCATTATATTCACCTGTATATATTTTACCAAAATAAAAAGAAATAGTAAATTAGTCTTTACTATTTCCAAATATACTTAATAAGTTAATAAATATATTAATAAAATCTAAATATAATTCAAATGCACCATATAAAGGGGCAACATCTTCATTAATATTTTGTATTAAATCTAATTTTTTTATATCATACATTGTATATAATACAAATACTATTACTGCAAGTATTGATATTAATAAATCAAAGACACTGTTTCCTATAAATATATTTATTATAGATAATATTATAATACTTATTAAAGTTACAAATAATATATTACCTAAGCTTGTTAAATCTTTATTTGTTTTCATTCCTATAATTGCAAATATAGTAAATAATACTGCAGTTACTAAGAATACTGAAATAACACTTGTTAAGTCAAATATATAAAATATAGATGCAAAAGTTAATCCTGTTAAGAATGTATATAATCCATAACATATGCTTGCTTCAACCTTACTCATTTTAGCAAGTCTTAATGAGAAGAATATTGCTAAAACAAATTCAAGTATAAATATTAATGTATATGCTCCTCCAGAAATTACATGTTTTAACATTTCTTCATTTAATGAAACTGAATACCCTGTTAAAAATGTAATAAATAAACCTAATCCTAAATGCATAAATAATTTAGAATAAAAATCATTTTTCATATTTTTACCTCCTAGTATATTATATACTAAAAAAACTTTTTCCACAAATATTGTGGATAAAGTTATTTCACTTTTACTTTTTGTTTTTTAGATAATTGAAATTCTAGTTCTTCCATAGCATTTGCTATAGTAGAACCACATCCGAACTCATAAGTTTCATATTTGTTTTCTATTTCTTTTCCTAAACTTGCTTTATAACATCCTTCATCATCTGATACTCTTAATATATATTTATCAGAAATTAATTGTTCTATTACTTTATAGTCTTTAACTTTTGTTAGGGCTATACCTCTATTAATAATATTTTTTATATTTTTGTTTATACTAATTTTCATAAATCCCTCTAATTTGTTACTTTTGATAATTTCTTATGATTTTTCATAAGTTTCTTAACTCCATATGGAAGACGGAATGCTACTGTTACTAATGTATTTGTTACTTCTGTTACTCTTCCTGCTCCAAATGTTTCATGATATACATAGTCTCCTACTTCATAGTCAACATCTTCTTCACGATAGATATCTTCTTTATCTATCTTTTTAACTGGCATATCTTCTTCTTTTACATTTGTTTCTATAAGATCTTTATTTATTTCACCAATAAATCTACTTTGAGGATTTGTTCCTTCTCTACCAAATAACATTCTTTGTCTAGCATTTACTAAGAATAAGTCTTTTTTTGCTCTTGTTATTGCCACATAACAAAGTCTTCTTTCTTCTTCTAATTCACTATTTGATAACATGCTATTCATATGTGGGAATAATGATTCTTCTAATCCTACTATAAACACATAATCAAATTCTAGTCCTTTTACAGAGTGAATAGTCATTAAACTTATTCTATTTATATCTTCACTATATTCTTCTTTATCACTTACAAGACTTATTTCAAACAAGAAATCTTCTAGTGATATTAAACCTTCTCTATCTTCAAAACTCTTTGTTATAGACTTGAATTCTTCTAGGTTCTCTAATCTTATTTCTGAGTCTAGGGAATCTTCTTTTTCAAGTTCTTCTCTTATACCTGTTGTATCTAATATTTTATCTATTAATTCAGTAAGTGTAACATTTTCTGCTACTTTTCTTAAATCTTCAATAGTATTTTTAAATAATAATTCTTTACCACTATCTATGGCATCATAGATAGAAGTGTTATTTAAATCTGCTTTATTTTGTAAATTTTCTATTGTCTTTAATCCAATACCTCTTTTAGGTGTATTAATTATTCTTAGTAAACTTACATTATCTCTTGTGTTATGAATTAATCTTAAGTATGCTATTAAATCTTTTATTTCTTTTCTATTATAGAAGTAGAAACTTCCTACTACTCTATATGGAAGATTTTCTTTTAGCATTTCTTCTTCTAATACACGAGATTGGGCATTAGTTCTATATAAAACAGCGATATCTTTATAATCTACGCCTTTTTTTACTAATTCTTTAGTTTTTCTAATTACATACTGAGCTTCATCTCTTTCATTGAATGCTCTATAATATTTAATCTTTTCGCCTTCACCATTATTAGTCCAAAGTTTCTTATCTTTCTTTTCTTTATTGTTTTTTATAACGTCATTTGCTGCATTTAAAATGTTAGAAGTTGAACGATAATTTTGTTCTAGTAAAACTATTTTTGTATTCTTATAATCTTTTTCAAAGTTAAGAATATTTTTATAATTAGCTCCTCTAAATGAATATATAGATTGGAAGTCATCTCCAACTACCATTATATTTTGATATTTTTTTGCTAATAATTTAGTTAATAAATATTGAGCTTCATTAGTATCTTGATACTCATCTATCATTATATATTTATATCTTTCTTGATAGTCATTTAATATATCAGAATGCTCTTTAAATAGTTTTATTGGTAATAATAATAAATCATCAAAATCTACTGAATTATTTTTAAATAGTTTTTCTTCATATTTAATATAAACATCTTCTATTACTTTTTCAAAATCACTTGATACATATTTATCATATTCAATTGGTGATATCATAGCATTCTTGCAACTAGATATTTTATTTCTAATAGATTTTGGATTATATATTTTAGGATCTAATCCTTTATCTTTCAATATTCTTTTAACTATTGTTAATGAATCATCACTATCCATTATAACAAAGTTAGAATCATATCCTAGAATCTTAGCATTTTCTCTAATTAGTTTTAAACCAAAACTATGGAATGTTGATATTTGAATATTTTTAGCTTCATCACCTATTAATCTAAATATTCTATCCTTCATTTCTTTAGCAGCTTTATTAGTAAATGTTATTGCTAAAATATTATAAGGATTAATATTTTTTTCTTTCATCATATAGGCTATTTTAGTTGTTAATACTTTAGTCTTTCCAGAGCCTGCTCCTGCAAGTACTAGCAGTGGACCTTCATTATATAAAACAGCTTCTTTTTGTTTATCATTTAATTCTTCTATCATTTTATACCTCGAAATTTTATTATACTAAATTAAAATTTTAAGTTCAACTATTTCAATAAAAAATAATTACCTATAATGGTAATTATTTATAAAGACTTAATAGATCATTAGAAGTGTTTATTTTTTCTTCATTATGTTTTTCTATTTCTTCTATTTTGTTTTTTAATTTTTCTTCTTTTAGTAATGATACTAGTAATTTATAATCATCAAGTGTTAACATATCTTCATATATTGCAGTATTTTTATTATTACTAGTTTCATATACTATTTCAGGCTTTCTTTCATCTCTTTTAATAATTACGGGTGCATTAGTTTCTTTAACATATTCAGGTAAACTAAATACAATTTTATTTTTCTTTCCAACATGTTCTACACTTAATTTAGTAATTTCATTTTGTTTATTTCTTTCAAGTATAGTTATTATTATTTTGTATATTATTAAAAATGATATCCATAATATAAATATATTAGAAGATAGTTCAATTATTGAATGTACTTTAGTATTACTATACATACTAGACATATCAAATACATTTATATTTTTACTATTAATAATTGTTAGAGTAAGTATAAATAAATAATCCATTATACTAGACATTATTACGTTTAATACTTTTATAAATTTCTTAGTTGTAGTATTAAATATTGATATAAGCATAATAATATTTGATACTATTAATGCTCCTATAAATACTGCTATATTTGGAAAATAAATAACTGTAAATAAATTATTCATAAAATAATCAAACATAGTAGAAACACCATTATAATATTTAGCTAGTATAACAATAAATAATATTACATAAAGCATTAAATATGCTTTTTTACTTTCTTTAGCATTATTCTTATTAGTTGTTATAAATAAGAAACTTATAAATGCTAAAAAGACAAGTATTGCTATATTAAATACATTAGTAGACATACTAAATACTACTTTTAATTTATCTAATAAACTTATTTCTGTCATATTTTCCTCCTATATATTCTCTTCTTTTTCTAAGTATGCTATATATACTGTTTGTTTATCATTTACATCTTTTGTACATGTTATTAATGTAAGTGTTTTTTTATCATAATCTCGATAAATTGCTACTTTACCGTTTTTGTTTATATTGTATATATTTGTTATTCTATATGTATATTTTTTCCCTTTATATATAATGCTTGCTTCATCACCAATATTTAATTTATATAAATTCATGAAGAAGGCTTTCCAACCATCACCAGAATGTCCTGCTATTATTAGATTACTATTCGGAGTATCTGGCATAGTACTTTTATTAACTACTAGGATATTTCTATCTACATTATTATATGGAGAGTTAATATCCATAAATCCTCTTTTTAAACTTATTTTAGGTATTACAAGATAACCAATATAATTATAAGTAGTTGAAACCATTTTAGGTTCTTCATTAACAACTTCAGGATTTTCTTCTTTTACTTCATCTTTTGTTTCTTCTACTTTTTCTTCTTCTTTAAATATATCTTTTAATGAAACATATGCTAAAGACTTTTTATCTTGTATATAATTGTAAGAAAAAATGAAGATTCCTAATAGAATTATTATGCTTGAGATTATAGCAATACTATTAGAAGATGCTTCATTTATTTTTTTATTTATTTTTAGCATAGTTTAAAGTTAATGCTATACCAGAGGACATTAATAAAGCACCAACTATGTATAAAATAATACTAGATGTATTTGTGTCTGGAACTTCTACTATTTCATAATTTAATGCGATAGCTTGATTAGCAGTTTTAGTTTCAGGATAAAGTATTGGAGTTACTAGATTTTGTTCAGCAGGATCTGCTGGTAGGTATTCATATACTTTATTTATTACACTATTAGTAGTTACTGTTACAGTAATATTAGCGTTAGAATCATTTGCAGGTACAACTACTTTAAAGTTTTCACCATTATTAAATGAAGTTTTTTTATTTCCTTTTAAATCAGTTACGTAACTTCCTGCAGGTGCTTCCGTTAAAGTAACATCATAAGTACTTGCATTTGTTAAAGCAACAACTATTTCATTAGATACTAATGATTTTTTATCTGCTGATAAATTTAATTTATCACTATTTGTTTTAACACTAACACTTGGATTTTGATATCCACGAGCTTTAGCTTGTTTAGCTTCGTTAACTAATTTAGCAATTATTGGTCTAAGATTTAAACTATCTTCATCAGTTGTTTTAAATGAATCTTCTAAGTTTTTAGCTCCTGTTGTTTCATCTAAATACCACCAAATAGCAACTTGAGTTATATAATAATCTTTTTCTTTATCACCTGTTATAGATTTATTAGGATAACCATTTTCAATTAAATAAGCCATACCAGCATCCATTTCACTTTTTAATTTAGCAACTGTATTAACTGTTGTTTCTTTGTGATAATCTAGACAATAAGCAAGATGTCCATCTGTCATTGTCTTTGTACCAAAGTTAACATCTTCTCCAATATAACCTTTAACTGCACTTGATGAAGTTAAGTTAATTTCACTTGGAACTGTTAATGCTTTAACTTTGTTCATAGGCATTAAAAATGCTACTGTAAATAATAAGGTAACTAGTACCATATCTAATAATTTATCAAATTTCATATTCAAGACCCCCCATCTCATTTGATATGTCATATTATACCACAAAAAAGATAAAAATACAAGTTTTTTATCTTTTTGATAGTTCTACTATCTTTTTCCATAATAATGGACCCACTATTCCATTAACATCGAAATTGTTATCTTTTTGAATTTTTTTAATTGATCTTTCAGTTAAGTCATCAAAATTTCCATTAACTTTTACTCCTGGTATACTATGATCATAATTACATATCTTTAATAAAAATCTCTGAAGTCTTCTTACATCTTCTCCTGTTGATCCTCTTGTTAAGAAATAATCCATATATAATTCATCTACATAATCTTTGTATTTTGCAGGATAAGATTTTAATAATTTATTGTAAGTTTCTTCTAATACTTTAAAGTCTTTATATGTAAATACTCCTGTTACTGGTAAATTATATTTTTTTTGAAATGCCATTACCATTGTTTTTGTATTATCATTATATACACTATTTGTTTGAAGTATTGGTATATCATTATCTAAAAATGCTATGGCATTTAAGAAATAATGCACGTACTCAACTTGTAATCCAGTATCTCCATATTTTAATTCATCTTTATAATCAAACTTAGCTTCTTCTGGTGTTATTCCCTCTGAATATAAATCTGATAATTTTTTTACACTTGTATAAATATACTTTATTTTATACCAAGTTGCTTTATCAACCTCGCCTGTTACAGGTAAGTTGAATATTTCTTGGAATTTTTTAACACTATCTCTTAATTCTTCAGTATAAGCCCCTATATTATCATATACAGGTTTTATTGCAGGATAATTCTTACTTATTCTATTTAAGTCTCTTTCTATTAATTTAACTGGATTTCCTGCTGATCCTACTTTTAATATAAAACCAGGATAACCTTCTACATTATCTCCTACAGGGGCATTTTGCATTATATTAGTATCCTGTCCATAATAGTTTTTAACTATCTCAAATGCATTTTTTCCTTTATTTGCTAAGTCTACTGTTCCCCACTGTGAAAGTCCATTACATGTTAATTTTCTACCATCACAGTATGTTGCAAATAAAGGCTGTACTTGTCCTTCTTTATATAAGTAATCATTAAATATATCATCTACTACATCATCTATTGTTCCATATGTTTCATGATTTTTTATGTATGTTTGATCATATGCTGAACTACTTGTTATATCAAACGTGTATCCTTTTGACTTATACCATTCATTATAAACTCTATTGAGTGTAAAACTTATAATAGCATAAATATTTGCTTTTAAAGATTCCTTAGGCCATGTTGGATATATTTCAGATGATGCAACATTTTTTATATAATCAGTAAAGTTAACTGTAATATTTTCAGCACTTTCTTGAGGTTTACCTAAATGTACAGTTATATTTGTTGGTACTATTGGATATTTAATCATATATACCTCTTATATTACTTATTACATTTATATACTGTATAGTTGTTATTCCATCATATACTTTTACATCATAGAAAGTATCTATATTATCTTTTTTATAAATAGCTTCTATTTTATAAATTGAACAAATTGGCTCTTTTAAATCACTTAATTTTTTATTACATGCTGGGACTGTTATATCATTTATCATTCCTGATTCGTCTGTTTTACCCTTATAAAATATTACATTATATTTACCTATTTCTTTAGATATAATAATATCCATATTACTTATTGGAACTGCACTTTTAGCACTGGACGCTCTTATTTTTATAAATCCTACACCTTTATTATTATTTAAAAAATCTTGATAATCTTTATTATCTTTTAATATAGGATCATTTACATCTATCATATTTTTAACTCCTTTCCTAGTGTTAAGATATTTGTAGTTAGATTATTTTTTTTCTTTAATTCTTCAACAGTTATATTAAACTTTCTTGCTATACTATATAAAGTGTCTCCTTTCACTACTATATATGTCTTACTTTCTTCTCCGTAACATTCTTCTACAACTTCTTTTCTTAATTTTAGTTCTTGTCCTATTCTTAATATATTAGAATTTAAATTATTATCATTAATAATAGTATCTACTGGTATATTATATTCTTTAGATATTTTATATAAAGAATCTCCTTTTTTAACTATATAAACATCAAAATTAATTGGCTTTTCACTATAATCTTTTTCAGGTATTCTTAATTTTTGCCCTATATATAAATTTATATTTTTTAAATTATTAGTATTTATAATATCATTAACTGATGTATTATATCTTTTTGCTATACTATATAAACTATCTCCTTTTATTACTGTATATATAAAATAATTACTATTAGTAGTACTACTAATATTTGGTATATAAAGTGATTGTCCAGGAACTATATTTTCACTTTTTAAATCATTTGCATTTATTATATCTTTTACTGATACACCATATGCCTTTGATATTCCATATAATGTATCACCTCTTTTAACAATATAATTTATTTTTATCACCTCAATATAATTATATTTTATATATAAAAAAAAAGACTAATTAAGTCCTTTAGAATTTCCTATATAATTATTTTCTAAATATTCTTTTACATTTCCAGATACTCTATCTTCATTACCTTGAAGTAGTCCATCATTATCTAATTGCATCTTAGATATAATTGTAATATTAAAGTCTTCTAGTTCTTCTGCAAAAGTTCTTAGTGTTTCTTTTTGTTTTTCTGTTATTTCATCTGGCATCATAAAGAACCCTGCTTTATATTTAGTAGATGATAAATTAAAAAATAATATATCTCCTAAATTATTAAAGAATATACCGGCTACTTCAGGTCTATGTCTATAGTTTAATTTCTTAAATATTTCTACCTCGGGATATTTTTTTTCTGCTAATTCTAATAGAAAGTCTATATGATTACCTTCTTCTTTATTACCTATCTTCTCAATTTTTCCATCATATATATCTTTTTCTTTATTATCTTCATTATAAATAATTGCTATTTTTTCATTCATTTTTATCACCTATATTAATTTTAACATATTATAGATTAAATGATTTAACAAAATTATTTTATTTACATATGATATTTTGATTGGAGGATTTATGAAGAAAAGATATTACATAATTATTATTATATTATTTATAATTATATGTGCTTACATGTTTAAATTTAATAAAAATAAAGTTAATAATAAAATTAAAACTATTAATGTAAGTGAAGTTGCTCATACTATTTTTTATGCGCCATTTTATGTAAGTATTGAAAATGGTTATTTTAAGGATGAAGGGATTAATATTAATCTTACTCTAACACCAGGTGCTCCACAGGTATCTAATAGTGTTTTATCAGGAGATGCTGATATTGGTTTTTCTGGAAGTGAAGCGACTATTTATGTTTATAAAAACAAAGAAAGAGATTATTTAAGAAGTTTTGCAAGACTTACTAATAAAGATGGTTCTTTTATAATTACTAGAAAAAATTATAAAAATTTTAGTATTAAAGATTTAAAAAATAAAAAAATAGTTGGTGGTCGAAGTGG
>OMQW01000017.1 GCA_900313345.1 uncultured Eubacteriales bacterium | reverse complement strand
TGGGATATTTCTAGAAAAATTATTATAAAAATAATAAAGTCTTTCACTAAAAATAATTTTAGCTTGCTTCTTATACCATTTGTCTTTATCAAAATCTATAGACATGTAAACATTATTATCATCAAAACTAATTTTTTTATAATTACCATAAACTATTTTATAAGATTTACCTAAATAATTAAAATCTAAATTATTATTTAATTTAACTGCTTCCTTATCTATCATTTTACAAATAGATTTAAAATTATCTTTTAATAATTTTTCTATGTAAATATCAGGAGTAAAATAATTAGTACTAACATAAATATTTAAATCATTTTTAACTCTAATATAAGTATTCTTAGTACTCATCTTCTTTTCCACTATGACATCATATGTAATATTATCATATATAAAATGCATTTTATCACCTAACAAATTATAATATATTTAAATAAAAAAAGGAAGACTAGAAATGTCCTCCTCCAGAACCTCCACCAAAAGATCCTCCTCCAGAAGAAGCTCCTCCACCTCCTCCAGAACTACTAGAATAATTAGAATATGCTGAAGTAAATGAATCACTAATAGAATCAGAAACAGTATTAACAAAAGAATCACTACCATCACTATCGAAAAAGAAATAATTATTATTATAATTATTATATCCATAGTAATTAGCTAGTTCAGCATTATCAGCTATTTCTGCAGCTTTTATTTTCATATCTTTAGCAAGTTTCTTAGCACATCCAAGAACAATTGCATAAACTAAATATTTATTCCAAAGCTTAAGTTCAGGAAGTTCTTTAGTATCCATTTCTCCAAAGTCTTCTAAGAATTTTTTAAAAGCATTAAACTCCTTATATAATGTAGCTCCCTCATCAGTGTAAAATTTTAAAGACCAAGCATAGAAAAATAAACATAAAGATATAAATAAAATACCAATAATATAAATATAATTAATTATATTAAATACACCAGTAAGATTAATAAACATAAATAAGAAAAATAAAGGAATATTAAGAATTGCAATAATAATAGCAATAACTTGTTCTTTTTGAAAACATTTAAAGAAATTTAAACTACTACCATATTTAATAGAATCTCTTCTCCATTTATTATATTTACTTAAAAATTCACTATAAGTTAAAGAACTACCAGCATATTTCTTTATTTGTTTTAAAGTAACTTTATTAGAGTCACCTATTTCATTAATAATTAAATCATATACTATCTTTTCATTATCAGTTAATAAATCATACTTAGCCTCATTTTTAGTTAAAGTATTATCTATATCCATATTTTGAACTAAAGCACCCTTATCAATAATATTTAATAGTGAAGCACTAAAACCTTTATTATCAATATTATGATTCATTAAATATTCGCATATTTCAGGACCAAAATCTCTTGGAATTTCTCTATAATAATCCATATCAAAAGAAGATTCCATACTCTTTTTTACTTTCTTTTTTAAAAATATAAATAAATAAATAACAATAATACCAAAAATAGTAAATAATATATTAATTATAATAAATAAAGCATGACTTCTTTTTCTAATTCTATTAGCTTCATCTGCAGCATCTTTTTCAACAGCAAGAATCATATTTTTTCCATCAACACCACTATATTTACTACTAAGTGGAACTAAATTATTATCAAATACAATTCTAAAAGAAACAGCATTATTACTATTTACATGATCATAAGTAATATCGGCATACTCTTTATTTATTAAATAGATATTACCATTTAAAGGTCCTCTTAAAAATACTAAACTTTTATCATAATTTATATAACCATCTGGTAAATATATTCTAGCTTCTAAATTATTAATAGAATCATCAAACCCTTTATCAAATATATTCCAAGCAAATTCTGCTACATCATTATGTTTAACAACAGCATTCTTAATAGTATAAGTAATATAAGAACTAGACTTCAAAGAATCACTCATATAAATCTTAAAATCAAGTTTACTACTACTATCTCCACTTTTTATAAAACATCCATTACTATTACAATAATCATTCTCATAATATTTATTAAGTAAAGAATTATTACCATTTTTCAATTTTAATAAATCATCATAAGTAATATTATCTTTCTTATATTGATAAATTTCAACATCATCAATACTATCAGCATTATAAATAATAGAAGAATTAAAATCATCTTTAACTCCAGTAAAAGCCTTATAACTATTACTAGCAGAATAATTTCTATATCTACCATTATAATCGCCTGTTAAATGAGCAAGCTCATAAACTTTTATATCACCATTACTTTGAATATCAAAACTCATAAAGTAATCAGTTACTTCACCATCACTGTAAGCGAAGCAACTACTAGGTACAATAAAAAGAATAAATAAAACCACATAAAATAATTTTTTCATACATCCTCCTAAAGAAAAAAGCCTTGAAAAGGCTTATTTACTAAAATTCAACTTTTGGTGCTTTTCTATCTTCTGAAGAAGCTTCAAAGAAAGGTTCTTCTTTAAAATGAAAAAGTGCAGCAACTATATTATTTGGTATAACAGCAATAGCATTATTATATTTTAATACAGCATCGTTGTAGAATTGTCTAGAAATACTAACCTTATCTTCAGTATCTTTTAAATCATCTTGAAGTTGTAAGAAATTAGTATTTGCTTTTAATTCTGGATAAGCTTCTTGAAGCATTAATAATTTATTAACACAACTTGAAAGTTCATTAGCAGCTTCCATTTTATCAGTTGGTGTATTAGCACTAGCATAATTACTACGAGCTTTAACTACATTCTCAAGAGTTTCTTCTTCATGCTTAGCATATCCCTTAACAGTTGCAACTAAATTAGGAATTAAATCACTTCTTCTTTGTAATTGAACATCGATTTGGTGAAATTGATCCTTTACTCTATTTCTAAGAACAATAAGTTTATTATATACTCCAAGAAACCATAAAATAATAATTGCAAGAACTGCAATAACAATAATTAATCTAATATCCATAATATCCTCCATAACTTAATACTATCATATATAAAAAAATATTCAATTATTAAATGTAAAAAATATAAAATTTTCTATCATTACTGTCAAGTGTAAGTAAAAGTGAATAATTATCATTTGCCATAATAAATCTAATAGGAAGCCATCTAGCTTTATTATCATTTTTACTAATTAATAATCTAGATTCATTAGTAACAAAATCATCAAGTAAAATATCTCCATCTTTATTAGAAATAAATTTTGTATTTTGAAAAATATAACTATCTTTACCTTTATCACTAGTAAATATAATACTATTATTAGTAATATCAATTATCTTATAAGTTGTCTTATCTTCACTAATAATAGTTTTTAGTAAATATGAACCACCATCTAATAAATTGTAACTTATACTAGAATTTTCTGTATCAGTAGCATCATAATTATCTACAACATTATAATCACTATCTAGAACACTTATATATTTTCTATCTCCACTTTGTTTTTCTAAAAGAATATATTTTCCATCTTCTTTAATATTATAAATACTATATTTATCATTAAGATTATTTAATATAACAACATCTTCTCTATTATCATCAATATTTCTAGAATAAATACCATCATCTTTCATATATAATGTTTTCTTTAAATTAGGAAATATAATTTCACCATCATTTAATGAAGGAAAATCCTTAAATGTTTCACTAACTAAAGAATATAATTTATCACCAATCTTTAAAGAATTGCCAATTCTCGTAACACCATCTTTTAAAGAACTATCTTCTTCAAATAAAACGACAACCTTATTCTTAGCAACAATATACTTAATTAAAGTACCATTTGTATTATCTGTATAAAGTAAATAAACATTATTATTATAATAAAAAATATCATTAAGTTTCTTATTATTTAATTTCTTACTTGTAAGAGTATATAAATTATTCTCTCTTCTAATAGAATAATTAAGTTTACTTGCAATTCTTTCTCTATCTTTTCTTTCAATATCAAGCTCTTTATCCCTTGCATTTAAATAACTATTAATAAAAGTAAAAACCATTAATAAACAAAAAACTATAATTAAAATATATTTAATCCTCTTATTCATAAAAACCTCTATAGATAAATTATAATATATTTTAATAAAAAAGTATATATTATTTAATTTCTAGAATTATCTAAATCTTTTATAATTTTTCTTAAACAGAAATCAAAAGAATATCCTATCAAATTACTAAGTTTTAAAAAACTAAATGAAAGTATATTATTATAGTTTCTATCTTTAACTAAATAGTTTGAAGCATTAATCTTTTTATTATTTTTAATATCTTCTTCTAATTTATTAATATTTTCATTAGTTACTTTATATTTATAATCACTTTTATAATAACCAAAACTAGTAGCAATATATAAAGAAATA
>OMQW01000087.1 GCA_900313345.1 uncultured Eubacteriales bacterium | reverse complement strand
TAAAGATGATGATAATTTATTTGATTTAATTGATTCTATGTATGATAAATAATAGAGAAGGAGAATAAAAAATGGTTGATTTATCTGTTATATTAAGTATATGTGGTATCATACTATTAATTGTACTAATTGTATTAAGTATTAAATTAATTTTACTAGTTGATAAAGCTAATAAAATTATGGATAGTGTTTCTAGTAAAGTTAATAGTTTAGATGGTATATTTGCAACTATTGATAAATTTAGTTTAGGGCTTTCTAGAATTAGTGAAACAGTTTTATTTAATTTAACTAGTTTAATATCTAATGCTTTTAGTAAAAAAAAGAAAGCTAAAGAAGAAAAAGAAGAAGAAAGTGAGAATGAGGATTATGAGTAAACATGGATTTGGTAAATTTTTAGTTGGTATAGGAGTTGGAGCTGGACTTGGTTTATTATTTGCTCCTAAGAAAGGTGAAGAAACTAGAGAAGATCTTTTAAATAAGTTAAAAGAATATGCTGATAAAGTAAAAAATACTACACCTAATGAAGCTAAAGATATCGTTATGAAAAAAGTTAATGAACTTGAAAAAGAAATTAAAGATTTAGATAAAGAAAAAGTAATGAAGATTGCTAAAGAAAAAAGTGATGATATTAAAGCTAAGGCAGATGAACTTGTAGAATTTGCTAAAGATAAAGGAACTGAAGCTACTTTTAATGCTGCTGAAGAACTTAGAAAAAAAGCAATTGTTGCTACTAAAAAAGTTTTAGAAAAATTAGAAAAATAATACTAACTTGCAATTATGCAAGTTTTTTTATTATAAACTTGCTTTTTATTATTTTATTTATTATAATTTATATAGTTTTCGTTGAAGAGAATAAGTATATATTTAATATTTTTATAGAGACTTACTGCTTGGTGAAAAGTAAGATATATTATTTATAGAAATACAATCTTGGAGAAAAAGGGTAGCTCCGTTAAAGGCTTAGAGTGTGTAACAGAAATGTTATGAATTAAGGTGGTAACGCGTGTAATACGTCCTTAGGGATTTATTATGCGTGTTTTTTTTAGGAGGAATTATATGACAAACTATGAAGAATTAAAATGGCGTGGGCTTATTAAAGATGAAGCAGGAAATGTAGAAGAATTAATTAACAAAGGAGGATTTAGTTTTTATTGGGGGACTGATCCTACTGCAGATTCATTACATATTGGGCATTATTCATCATTAATAACTGCAAAAAGATTAGCTAAAATGGGTAATCATCCTATATTATTAGTTGGTGGTGCTACTGGATTAATTGGAGATCCTAGACCAACTGCTGAAAGAGAAATTATTGAAATTGATACAGTTTTAAATAATGTTAATAAAATTAAAGAACAAGTTTCTAATATATTTGATGGAAATTGTGAAATTGTTAATAATTATGATTGGATGAAAGACATTAGTTTAATAGATTTTTTAAGAGATACTGGTAAGTATATTAATGTTAATTATATGCTTGATAAAGATATTATTAAAAGAAGACTTGAAACTGGTATTACTTTTGCTGAATTTACTTATACTTTAATGCAAGGATACGATTTCTTACATTTATATAGAGAAAAGAATTGTGTATTACAGGCTGAAGGATCTGATCAATGGGGTAATATTACTACTGGTATAGATTTAATTAAAAAGATTGAAGGTAAAGATGCTTATGCTTTTACTATGCCTTTAATACTTGATGATTCTGGTAAGAAGTTTGGTAAGAGTGAAGGTAATGCTATTTGGCTTGATAAAAACAAAACATCTAGTTATGAAATGTATCAATTTTTAATTAATAGTAGTGACACTAAAGTTGAAGAATATCTAAAAGTTTATACTTTCTTAACTCCTGATGAAATTATGAAAATAATGAAAAAACATTTAGAAAAACCAGAAGAACATTTAGCTCAAAAAGAACTTGCTAAAGCTATTATTACTGATTTGCATGGAGAAGAAGAATATAAACATGCTTTAGAACTAAGTGAAGCTTTATTTATTGGAGATATTAGTAAATTAAAAGCAGACGATGTTTTAACAGTATTTAAGGGTATGCCTATTTCTCATGTTAATAATGATTCTAAAATAGTAGATTTATTAGTCGATAATAAAATTGTTAGTAGTAAGAGAGAAGCTAGAGAATTCATTACTAATGGTGCTATTTCTATTAATGGTTTAAAAGTAACTGATTTAGAATTTATTGTAAAAAAGGAAGATGCAATTGATTCTAAGTATACAATTATAAGACGTGGTAAAAAGAAATATTATGTTGTAGTCTTTGGAGATAATAATGAATAATAAAAAATTTAATAAGATAGTTAAAGTTGTTATAATACTTAGTATTATTATACTTATTTGTGATTTATGTTTATTTTTATATCAAAAAAATAAAAATGATAGTAAGAAAACCTTCTTTAATACAATTAATTCATTTGTTTATGATAATGATTCTATTTATGCAGTAGGTAGTACTAATCAAAATAAAAATAATATAGAAGAAGCTACTTTATATAAATATAATAGTAACTTTAGATTAATTAATAAATATACTTATAATTCTAAATATAATAGTACTTTCTTTAAAGTTAAAAAGGATGATAAATATTTACTTGCTTTAGGTAGTTTAGAAAACTCTAAAGATGAAAATAAAGATGGAGAAAGAACGGCTTTATTTGTTAAGTATGATTTGAAAGGTAATAAAGTGTTTGAGAAGAAAGTTCAAATACTTGGTGTTTCTAAATTTACTAATATTTTGGTTTTAAAAGATTCTTATATAGTAATTGGACAAAGTATTTACCCTAATGATGTTTTAGGTAATGAAAATACTGGTGGTGCTATTATTATTAAATATAGTAAAGATGGAAAAGAATTAAAAAGAAGTAATTTAGGTGGTAATAAATCGGGATTATTTAATGATTTAGTTCTTGTAAAAGATAAGATATTTGTTGTTGGTAAAGATGCTACTAGATATGGTATTATAGCTAAATATGATTTAGATTTAAATAAAGAAAAAGCTGTTAGTTTAGGTAAAACTGATACTTTAGGTTTTTCTTCTATAGTATATTATAAGAATAATTTATATGTTGTTGGAGCTAAAAAGTTAAATGAAGCTGATGAGTATGATCATGATTTAGATGCATTTATAGTTAAATATAATATGGATTTAAAAGAGGTTAAGAGAAATACTTATAAAGATACTAAGAATGGTATTGAAAGATATAATAATTTAATTGTAGATAATGATAAGATAGTTGTTGTTGGACATGAAGCTATTTTAAATAAGAAGAAGTCTAATAAAAAAGAACTTTATTATAATTATAGAGGATTAATTAATCTTTATAATAACAATCTAAAACTTATAAATAAGAATATTTATAAGAAATATTCTAATAACTATTTTACTGAAGTTAATAAATATAATAAGTTATATGTAGTTTCTGGATATAATAGTAATAACAATAAATATAGTAATATGTTTATTAGTTATAATAGTAAATTAAAATAGACTGTTTACAGTCTATTTTATTGTTTTTAACTTATTTTTCTTATATAATTTATATAAGAATAGGAGTAATTATGCGTATATATTT
>OMQW01000014.1 GCA_900313345.1 uncultured Eubacteriales bacterium | reverse complement strand
CTGTAGCTCAGTTGGCTAGAGCAATCGGTTCATACCCGATAGGTCGTGAGTTCGAATCTCTCCGGCGCTACCAATTATGTATTTAGGACTTCATTCGAAGTCCTTTTTTTGTTATATAAAAAAGAAATAGAAATTCTATTTCTTTTCCATAATAAATGATACACCTTTCTTTTCATTTTTTATCTCAATATCATAATTCATCATATTAAGTGTTTTTTTAACTATTGAAAGTCCTAATCCAAACTCACCTTTTATACCTTTTCTAAAGGGAGTAAATATTCCTTCTAGTAATTCATTATCAATATTTGATCCGTCATTATACATAATTAACTTATTTTGTTTAATGGATATTCTTATTGATTTATCTGCGTAACGCATAAAATTGCTTAGTAAGTTATCAATTATAGTTTCCCAGTTTTCCACTGTTCCTGTGAATTTAGATTTATGATCAAATGATGTTTCAAATTTAATTTCTTTTCTTTTCCATTTAAACTTATCTACTTCATTATTTATTATTTGTTCCATATCAACCGAAACATTTTTTATTTTGCTGTCTTTTAAATAATCAAGTTTGTTTAAATATAGAAGAGAGCAAACTTTTTCTTCTAATTTATTAGTTTGTTCTTTTATTACTCTTAGTGCATTATCTTTATCTTCTACTTTATCTTCAACAGCTTCTATATATGATTTTATAACTGTTAAAGGTGTTTTAAAGTCATGTGAAGTATTTTGATATATTCTATTTCTATATTCTTCTTGATTTTTTAAATAGATTCTCATATCTTCTATTGCAAGGCCAAGAGATTTTATTTCATCATTTGCTTTAAATTTAATTTTATGATCATAGTCTGGATTTTCAATATTATCAACTTTATCTTTTAAATATTCTATTTTAAGTACTATGATTGAGCTCCAAATTATAAGTATTAAGCTTATAAGAACAAAGCTTGTTAATACTATCGGAAGTATAGCATTTAATATTTCTTCTTTTATTTTAACTATATATGAATCGTTTGTTAAGGCAATTTTAGTGCCTTCTCTATTACTTATTTTGTAGTAATAATAAGTTCTTTTATTATATTCAAACTTTCCATAGTCTTTTTTTACATATTTTAATATTTTATCAACATCATTTATACCAAGAAGATCTGTTAAATCTCTACTACCAATTACTTTATTATCAATAATATAAATATATGCTATTTCAGATGTTATATTATTTTCAGATTTATTTTCATCTACAAATTTAAGGGGTTCGCTTAGTTTATTATAAATGCTTTTTTCTGCTACAGGTATTAGGGTTCTTGGAAGAATTACTCCTAGAGAAATAAATATTATTACAAAGACTATTCCTATTATTAAGAATAGTTGCTTCATTAATGTTCCATTACGATATTTCATGATAATCTATAACCAAATCCATAGATTGTTGAAATCTTTAATCCAGGCATTTTCTTTCTTAATCTTCTTACTAGATCATCTACTACTCTGTCAGAACCAAAATAGTCATTTCCCCAAACACTATTTAATATTTCTTCACGAGAGAATCCTTTATTTATGTTATCTAAAAATAATATTAATAAATCAAACTCTAAGCTAGTTAAATTAATTTCTTTATCATTTTTAGTTGCTATTCTTTTATCTTTATCTACTAAATATTCTTCATATTTTATTTTAGTATTATTTTTATCTTTATAAACTCTTTTAATAATCTTATCTACTCTTAAAACGAGTTCTTTACTTGAAAAAGGTTTTGTTATGTAATCATCACTACCAAGTTCTAAGCCTAATATTTTATCTAGGTCTTCATCTCTTGCTGATGTAAATATTACGGGAACATCTTCATCAGTTTTTCTTATAGCACTGATTACATCATATCCACTGATATCATCTCCTAACATTATATCTAGAATCCATAAATCAACTTTATTTCCTATGTAATTTATGGCATCTTGTCCTTTAGAAAAATGTGTTACATTATAATTAGAACGTTCTAAATATACTTTAACTAGTGATGCTAAATCACTTTCATCTTCTACATAACATATATTATACATATTATCACCTACCCCTATATTATATCATAATAATTATAAGTTCTTTATACCTCCTAAAATATTTGTTATTTTTATCTTATTTTATTTTTTCTTCTATATATCAATCTCCTTTCAACAGAGCAAATATATAAAATAATTATAGTTAAAATATAAAATAATTATGGGAAATTATGTAAAAATAAAAAGGCTTATTTTACTAAGTCTTTAAATCCTTCTATTAAATGTGAATTATCTGCACATCCCATAAATACTACTACATTACCTTTTTCCTTAGATAATTTATCTATAGTTTCTTCTTCTACCATTTCACAGTTTTCTATATTGTCACTTATTAAATGTGAAGTTATTCCTGGAAAATCTTCTTGCTTTTCTCTATTTGCCATTATTTCAGTCATGTATACTTTATCAGCTACTTTTAGACTTTCTATAAATTCACTTGTAAAGTCTTTAGTTCTTGAGAATGTATTTGGTCTAAATACAACTACTATTTTTCTTCTTGGATATCTTTGATGTGCAGCTTCTAATGTTGCTTTTATTTCAGTTGGATGATGTGCATAATCATCTACTATTACGGTATCATTAATATTAGTTACTTCAAATCTTCTTTTAGCATTTACAAAAGATTTAATATTTTCTTTTATTACTTCTTTATCTATTCCTAAGTAATTACAAATTGCTATTGCTGCTGATGCATTAGCTATCATATGTTTTCCATATAATGGAAGTTCAAAGTGACCATAGAATTCTTTATTAATATATAAATCAAATCTAGAATAATCTTCATCTAGTTGAACGTTTTTAATAACAATATCATTATTATCATTATATCCATAAAATAATACTTTAGTTTTAAAATTGATTTTTCTTATTTCTTCATTATCACCATTAGCTATTACTAATTCTTTTGTTTGATTAGCAAACTTTTCAAATGTTTCTCTTATATCATCTATATCTTTATAGATTTCCATATGTTCACATTCTACATTAGTAATTATTGAATATCTTGGATGATAATATAAGAAATGTCTGTTAAATTCATCACTTTCTACTACATAATACTTATTATCTTTAGTAGCTTTTCCATCTCCAGCACCTATAAAATAATTACATCCAACAGATGATTCTAAAATATGTCTTATTATTGATGATGTTGATGTTTTTCCATGAGTACCTGAAACTCCTATTGTACTAAACATTTCAACTACGTCACCCATTATTTGTCCATATGGTTTTATAACTAATCCCATTTCTTTAACACGTTTCATTTCTGGATGATCTTCTTTAAATGCAACACTATATGTTACTATTGTATCTTTATCTATTTCATGATCATGATCATAATATATTTTAATATTTCTTTCATCTAAGCCATCTTGTGTAAATTTATATCCTTTTGCATCATCATAACCTGATACTTCATTACCTAAATCAAATAATATTTGAGCTAGTGTTGACATACCAGTCCCTTTTATTCCTATACAATAATATTTAGCCATAATTAGTCCTTTCTATTTAGAAGCTTCATTTGCTTCTTCTTCTAAAGATTCTACGTCTTCTTCTTCACTTGAATCTAATCCATTATATTCAGCATCTCCAGCTTTCCAGCATGCTGTTACATTTAATACTGATGGATCTGCTTCACCATTTTCATGAATACCAACTTTATCATTAACATCTTGAACATCATTTGCTGCTGAAATAGTATTCATTGTTAAATTAACTATTGCTGGAATAAAAAATACTATTGCTGCTGCATAAAATGAATTTTTTAATGCTTTTTCATGATTCTTTTCTTCAGGATCAATAACCATTCTAATTAATTGATATGTTCCCATAACTATTAAAAGTAGTGGTACTACTACTTGGATAAAAGTCATAGCATTTTTTATAATTGTTAAAAATCTTGCTAATAAAGGATCTGTACACATTGATACATTCATAATTAACATAATATCACCTACTTATATTATTTTATAACAAATTTGAAATCTTTTCTACTATAATATTTTTCTTCATGATAATCAGTATATACATTATATGTTCTATATACTACTAATCTATTATTTTCAACATATATATTTATATCATCAATAAAATTATAAATATTTCTTAAATTTAAGAAGCAAGTAGTAAAATCACAATCTTTACTTATAATTTTTCTAGTAACTTCTGAATTATATTTATTTTTCATTTTAGTTCTCATTACATCATTTATTTCTGCATATGTAATATTAAATTTATTAAGAATTTCATCATTAGATAGAAGTTTTCCATCTTTATTTAAATCAAATACATAAGTCTTATAATTATAATTTACTTTATTATCAATTATATCTCTATAGATCATTACTAAAGATATTAAGCTTCCACTCCTATTATATCTATATGTTACATTTTTCTTTTTATTATCTGATGTAACGTATTCTAAACTTTCACTTGTAATTTCATTATTTACTATACTAGCATCACTACTATTTAAATTTACTTTTGGTACTAGTGAATTGTTTTCAGTATTTTTAGTATTAGTATAAATAAAATATTTATCTTTATCTATTTTTAGTCTTTCATATCTATTACTTAAGAAATGTTCTAGTAGTATTAATAATATTATTACTCCAAGCATAGATAGTAAAATTATTATTCTTTTTTTATTTAATTCTAAATCAAATTTATTCATAATGATTTTCCTTTCTCTTAGATATTGCTATTCCATCACCTAAATCAAGAAATTTTGTTGTGAATTCATCATTATTTTCTAAGAATGTTTTATATTCTTTTATCTTTCTTACTAGGCCTCTTACATTTCTACTTTCTATTTCATTTTCTTCTTTAAATACCATTCCATGAAAATGCATATTATCTGTAATTATATATCCATTTTCTTGTAGATTATATTTATACTTTTCAAAAAATTTAATATTTTGAGATTTAGCAGCATCTATAAATATTAAATTATATTTATCATCTAGATTAACTTCTAAAGCATCTTTAAAAATTAAAGTTATTTGTTTATCTAATCCTAATTTATTAATATTATTTACTGCTTCTAAATATCTATCATTATCTCTTTCAATTGTAGTTATTTCTATATTACTATTTACTAAAGCCATTCTGCTTGATGAATATCCTATTGCAGTTCCTATTTCTAATATTTTTCTAATATTATGAGTTTTTATAAATTCAAGTAGAAACTCTATTCCTTCTTTTTGCATTATTGGTACATGGTGTATTTCAGCATATTTTTCCATGTCTTTTATTTCATCTACCATAACCATTTACCTTCTTTCTTTAATTTTGTAACTAATGCTTCATGCTCAGTTCCAGTTTTAGTAAAATATATTTTTTTATTACTATCTGCTACAAAGTAATAATAATCAGATGGGTCATAATATAAAGTAGCTTCTATGCTTTCTTTAGAAACGCTTGCTATTGGTCCTACTGGTAATGTTTTAAAACTTTTATTTCTTGTATTATAGCTATTTAAATTATTAAATGCTTTAGCATCTAGTGGTTCACTCATTGATTTACCTTCTGCATAATATGTTGTTACATCACTACCTAAGTTCATACCAATTTTAAGTCTATTTTCAAAAACACTTATTATACCTTTTCTATTTTCTAAATTAGTTCCTTCTAATTCTGCCATAGATGCTAGAGTTATATATTCATGTATCGTATGTTTGCCATCTAATATTTTACTTTTATATTTACTTAAAACATTTCCTTCTTCTTCTAAAAGCTTTTCAATAATTTCTTCTGAAGTTATATCTTTACTTTTAAAATTATAAGTATCAGGGAATAAATATCCTTCTAGTGGATAATAAATATTTTCATTTAGGATATCATTATTTAAAAACCAATATTTATTTATTAATTCTTTTAAGTAAGTTTTATTATTTACTGTATTTAGAAAATCTTCTTTAGAGATATTTGTTTCTTTACTAATTAATTCAGCATAATCAGTTATTCTTTTTCCTTCTTTAAATGTTAAATTAATTGATTCGTTTGCAGCATTTCCCTTACATATATCATCATATATTTCTTCTAGGGACATGCTTTTCTTTACATTATACTTTGCTGCTTTTAACGAGCTACAATTATTTAGTTTTCCATATAATAAGAAAAAACTATAACTTTTTATCAGATCTTTTTCTTTTAAAAGTTTACCTATATCTCTAGTATGCATTCCTTGCTTAATATTTACTTCTATATCCTTATTATCATTTATATCTACTGGAGATACTAAATAACAATAAATAATACTAGTAGCTATTAGGAATAATCCCATCACTACTAGTATTAAACAACCTTTTACACTCTTTTTTAATTTTCTTTTCTTCATAGAACTCCCTAGTTTTTATCTTGTAATTCTTCTTGAATTGTTTTAAGAATAGTATCTATTATTTTCCATTCTTTATCTGTTTCAATAGGTTCTAATTTAGAGTGTTCTTCGTTTTTATGATATATCGATGCAAATACTTGTACATTGCCCTCTTCATCTAATGAATTATCAGTATATACTATATAATCATGATTTGTTTCTTCACTACTAAAAGTAAATAAAACATCATATACTTTTTCTTTTCCATTTTCATCTAGTATTGTAAATGAATTTTTTTTCATAATTAATTCCCTTTCTTATCTAGATAGGTTTGAAGAATTATACTTGCTGCCATGCTATCTATAACTTTCTTTCTTTTTTTTCGACTTGTGTCGCCTATTATTAGTATATCAGTTGCTTCTTTCGTTGATAATCTTTCATCTTGTAAATGAACTTTTATATTTAGTTTTTCTTCTAGTTTCTTTTTAAATTCTTCAGATAACTCTGCTTTAGGTCCTATAGTATTATTCATATTTTTTGGGTATCCTAGAACTATTTCTTCTACCCCTTCTTCTTCTACTATTTTAGCTACCTCATCTAAAAGTCTATCATATTCTTCATTATGTCTTATTATTTTCACATTATGTGAAATAAGACCCATTCTATCTGATAGAGCTACACCTAAAGTACGAGATCCAAGATCAAGTCCTAAATATCTCATCTTTCACTTTTTTGAAATTCATTTAAAAGAGCTTCTACTATTTTAGCACGATCCATGCTTTGCATTTTTTTACGTGCATCTTTATGACTTGAAATATATCCTAAATCGCCACTAATTAAATAACCAACTATTTGGTTAGTAGGATTATATCCTCTTTCTTCAAGAGCATCATAAATTTCTCTTAAATTCATGCGAATTTCTTCCTTATTCATTTCATCTAAACTAAATAATGTAGTCTTTTCTGTGTTCATATGATCACCTCTACTTTATTAATATTATTTTATCACTCTAGGAATTTTTTTACAAATTATATTTACATTTATATGTAAAAGACCATATATACTAAAAATGCTAAATATATAAGAGATAAAATATATCCATTTACTTTTTCAAAATTAGTTTCTTTATATTTAACTCCTAAGGCCATTGTACTTAAATATCCTCCAATTAAACCACCTATATGAGCAAAGTTATCTATTCCTGTTATTAAGAATCCAAGCATTAAATTAAAGAATATTAATGGTATTATCTGTGTCTTTAATACACTTTCTAAGTAAACTCTATAATGAATTCCAAAGTATACTAAACTACCCATTAATCCAAATATAGCACCTGATGCACCTACTGATACACCATTACCTAAGAATATTAATGACATTAAAGATCCTGTTATAGCACTAAATATATAAACCATTAAATATTTAAATTTACCTATATAGCTTTCAAGTTCTTTACCAATTATATATAAAGCATAACAGTTAAATAATAGATGTACTATATTTGCATGTAAGAATGTTCCAGTTATTATTCTATAATATTCACCTTTTACAATAAAAGGTTTATAGATAGCAAACATATTTAAGAAACTATTAGAACTATTAGTAAGTAATGGAATTAAATACATTAATACGCATATAGCTATTAAGGTATAAGTAATTACAGGATATTTCTTTTTAAATATTTCTTCCATTTTTAAGTTATCTTTTATATTATGATTATTTATATCATTTGTTAATTTATCAAATAACTCTAATCCTTCTTTAGTTGTTTTTAATTTTTTAGACATATCTGGGAATGATTTCTTTATTACTTCATTTTTCTTTATATCATTTTCAGAATCTAACTTTATACAAGTTATCTCTTTAGTTGTTTTTTCTTTTAACTCTACTTTTAAATCTAAAAAGATAGTTAGAGTATTTATTTTAAAGCTTAAAGTTTTTGATTTGATTTTCTTTAATATTCTTTTTGTTTTAAATATATCAAATCCTAGTTGTTCTTCATTTAAGATATTATTAGAAACTATTCTTACTACTCTATAATCTTCATCCATATTTTCAAGCCATATTTCATTATCTACTCCTTGAAGGATAATAGGATTATAATTTTTTTCAGTTATAAAGTAATGGATTAATTTCATTGCAAGAACATTTTTTTCATCAAGCATTGCTTCTGTTATTTCACTATTCATAGATTCCCTCCATAGTACTTATTATATACTAATAAGCAAAAATATAAAAGCACATATTAGATATGTGCTTTAGTATAAACTTTACCATGACCACCTTTAGTATAATCATAGTCATCTATTTTGTCATTTTGATTAGCGTTATAATATAGTGCTAAAGATGATGTTAACATTTCATATTTAGTAATTGCTCTTAGATAATTTTTAGATTTAATATCTTCAGATACTTTAACTAAATATTTATCATATAAATATTTACATAATTTCTTATCATTATCTTCTTCTAGACATTTAGCAATTCTAGGGCCTATTACATCATATTCTCTTAATATATAAGAATATTTTTCATTCTTTTGTAACACATCATTTCTAAATGCTCTTAAGTTTTCTAATACTTCAGTATTATCTTCTTTACCTAATATTTTATGAACTATTGTTGTTATATAGCAATCAGAACTACTTCCATGAAATTTAGGATTAAAATTTCTACAATCACCTTTTTCATGTGGATCATAGTATGTTTTATAAACCTCACAATATCCTTTATAATTACTAAATAACGGATGATCGTTTTCATCAAAATTTGTACATTTTCCACATTCACTTTGCATATTATTCCCCCAAAAATTAATTGTTATATATTATAACGCTTTTTTTATTTTTTGCAAATTATAAGAACTTTATAGTTCTTTTATTCATAAAAATTAATATTAGAATAATATGTTGTTGGATTTATTCCACCATTATAATCTGGATATCCTCCACCAAATGTTATATAGTGTATTCCAGTATATTTAGATAAATCAACACTTACTTTTGTCCATGTTCCTGTGCCTGTATTTATCATTAATGTATTAGAAGCTAATATATTTCCATCATGTATAAATAACATTACTCTACCAGTACCATATACTTTAGTATAAAATGTTAATTTAGAATATTTATCTAAATCAATTTGATAATCTCATCTTTTAATACTATTCCAACTAGAACCTCCCCAGTTAGAAGCGACTACTCCACCATTACCTGTTAATGAAAAGCCATCTGTTCCTTCTACTTCATTTGTTAAATATCCTGGTGTTACATTATAAAATGTACCTTTATCAATTTCTTCTCTACTAATTAATAAATGTCCTATATCATTATTCTCAACTGGTTTTCCTATATTCCTATATATGTAATTCTGGCATAACCATTGCCTTGTTTAGCACAATTTTCAGTAGGCTCTTCTTTAGTACAAGTTGTAGAAACTGTTTTAGTTGATTCTTCTTTTGACTCTTCACAATTATAGCAATACATAACTTTATCAGTTAATTTAGAATTTCCAATGTATCCAGAGCCGCCGCCTCCGCCGCCGCCCCAAGAAGCGCCTCCACCATAAAGACCTCCACCTCCACCAGATCCATAACCATTAGTAGAAGTTCCACCGAAAGTACCATTAGTAGTTGAGTTTGAATTACCACCATAAGAACCACCTGAATTTTGAGTACCAGGGTAACCGCCACTGAAACCATTGCCATTTATTCTAGTTCCAGAAGCTCCACCACCATGGCCTCCATAACCCCACCAACTACCTACACCAGACCAAGTAGCTCCACCACCACCTCCGGCAGCAATAAGTAGTTCAGTCTTATAAGCGTTATTAGTCATTTCTTGAATTAATTTCTTAGTAGTACTTACATGTGAAGAACCTCCACCTGCACCACCATAAGAAACTCTATCGCTACAAGAAGCATAAGCATTTGGCCATCCTTTATGAAGAGTATTATTACAAATACCACCAGTTCCTTGACCACCTACATAGATATAAATAACTTGATCTTTTTCTAAGTAAACAAGTCCAGTAGAATATGCTCCATATCCACCTACTTGATTTCTAATATTCCATCCTTGTGCTCCCCAAGTTTCTAATTTATAAAGTCCTGTTTCTGGAACTATAAATGTTTCTACTTTTCCCGTAAAATCAAAATCTTGTTGTTCAAAATAAGTTCTTGTTGTTATTTTTATTTTGCCTTTGTAAAATTGATTTTCATTATAAGTTAGTTTGATCTTTATATTTTTTTTATCATTTGTTTTTAATAAATTAGAAATTAATAACTCATTTTTATCATCTAGAACTCCTGTTTTTTCTATATCGCCTGTTATTTCATATGATATTTTACTTAATTCTATATCTGTATCTGAGTACAAATAAATACTATATCCAGCATCATTTGATCCTCTGTTTTCGATATTAAAATCATATTCATTATTTAGTTCTATATTATTTTTATTATCACCAAAAACACCTATAT
>OMQW01000029.1 GCA_900313345.1 uncultured Eubacteriales bacterium | reverse complement strand
CTTCCATGAGTTACTCTAATATTATCTTTTAAATAAAATGGTAAATAGTATATTACTAGTGATAGAAATATATAATAGTGGAAATTAGTATTCCATCCTAATAGTAATACTGTACATGATAAAAATATAGATATTTTGATTATTATTATGTAACTATATAATCTATACTTTTTTTCTTCTATTAGTTTAAAATATAATAATGTAGTTCCTACTGCTAATAAATCTATATAAAACATAAATTTATTGAATACAAAGAATGGATATAAATATATTATATTAATAGTTAAAATTAAAGTATTAGCTGCATATATTGCAAAGTCAACCTTTTCATTTAATTTCATTTTTTTATTTTGAATTTTATATGCTGTAAATCTATGAAATATTTTCTTCATTATAGGCTCCTTTATATTCTTCTTTTTCTAATTTCTTCTCTTTCTAAACTTATTCTTGATACTTTACTAATAGGGTTTAATTTAATTAATTTTATTACTTCATCATAGTAAAGTCTAGGATCTTTTTGATTTTTATTATCTTTTGTACTATCTATTAATGTAGAAAGTTTTCTTTCTATAGCATTTCTTTTTAATTTATCATCTTCTTGTGCTAATTCTCTTATGAAATTTTTTAAAGTATTTTCATATGTATCTAATTCACCTTTAAAATTCTTATCTAATATAGCTTTTAGTGAAGCAGAATCTTTACTTTTAATAAAATTATCTATTAATTTAACTAGTTTTGGATAATGAAATTCTAAATAAGTATATTTATATTTATCTCCTACTTTTTCTTTTTTTAGTACTCTATATTTTTTTTGATCAAATTCTGTAATTTCTTCCTTACGATATTCCGTTATTCTTTCTATAAAACTACAATTATATATAATGTCATTTCTTAATTTAGACATTTTTTCAATATCAAATGTTACAAAATATGTAGTTATAAAATCTTCACCTTGTTCTGTGTAATACATCTTTAGCCCTCCATTATTATATAAATTATATCATAATATTATTCTTTATTCTATAATTTATGTTATAAAAAAACTAAATGTTATTCACATTTAGTTCCTTGAGATTCATAAGCTTCTTTTAATGTAGATAGTTTTACTTTACCATTACTTTCAAACATACTTTCCCCATTAAATTTAGAGGCATCTTCTTGTGTAAGTTTTGTATAATCAATTGTTGTTAATGCTATTAATGTATTTCCATTTAATGATACAGTATTTGATGCATATTTACTATCATACATACTACCTGCTTCTTCAAAAGCTTTTTGATATGTTCCAAGTGTTTCTAAAGAAGATGATTCTACTTTTTCATTAGAAACTGATTTTACTACATATTCGTTTTTATCATAATAAACTTCATATTTTAAATTAATAGTAGTATTTGTCTCACTTTGTGTGATTGTTCTTGTACATATAAGTTTTTTAGTATTTTTTGGTGTATTAGTACATCCTGTTACTAATAAAAGAACAAATACAATTATTATTAAACTAATTTTTTTCATTTTTATCATCCTTATTTATTAATACAATATTTTCACTTCTTTCAGAAAGAAGTTTTTTTATTTCTTTTTGTTCTTTCATAATTAAATCTATTTTATCGTGTAATTCTTCTAAAATTAATTCGCTTTTTAAATCTGTTCTATAATCATTTTGGTCTCTTAAACTATCTTTTTCACTTTGTCTATTTTGACTCATCATTATAACTGGTGCTTGAATTGCTGCTATACATGATAATACTAGGTTTAATAATATAAATGGATATTTATCTGGAGCATTTTCTCCCATAATTGTATTAAATATTATCCAAAATAATAGAAATGCACTAAAAGTTATTATAAAGCCCCAAGAACCTGCCATTTCAGATAATTTATCTGCAATAGCATCTCCTTTAGTTTTCTTTTCTTCTTGTACTTTATCAACATCTATAGATATTGGTTGATCTACTAATAAGTCCAAAAGTTCTTCTTCATCTTTTTCATCTATATCTGTATTTAATAGTTGCTTTACTATTTCTTTCTTTGTTTTTTTTGATGCCATGTTAATTCCTCCTTTTATTAGTATATCATATTATTCAGTAAACTTTGGATTTAAGTTTATAGTTACTTTATTATTTTCTACTATATAATCAGTAACATATCCTTTACCATTTATTACTAATTCATAATTCATTAATTTTAATAAGCTTTCTGCTTCACTTCTTGAATAACCTTTAATATCAGGGATATCTTTAGAATCATCTGTTATTATAAATACTTTATCTTTATTTGTTATAGTTGATTTTTTATTTGGATATTGTTTAATAACATTTGTTCCATTACCTATTACAACTATATTATTTATACCATTATTATTTAATGTTACTATAGCATTATCTTTTGTTTTATTAATAAATGATGGCATTTTATATTTAGTTATTACTTCTGTTGGATTAGTTTCTAAAACACTTTTTCCATAATATTTTGCTATATTTGTTACTACTTCTTTTACAGCATTACTTATAGGTTTTTGAGATCCATTTGATGGACGAGATACTGATGCATAAATTATTATTTCAGGGTTACTCTTTGGATATACTCCAGAGAATGATGAAATAATATCTTCTTTACCACTTAAGTAACCTGAACCATCTGCTATTTGTGCTGTCCCTGTTTTTCCTATTAATTCACCATTAGGTAGACGATAGCCACTTCCGGTATTTCCTATACCATTAACTGTATCACTCATTAAACTAATCATTTTATTAATAGTTTCAGTGCTTGCTAGACGGTCTCTTTCTTTTTTCTTACCTTTATATATTACTTCCCCAGTTTCTTTATCTACTATTTTTTCTACTAAATAAGGTTTTAATAAAATACCATTATTAGTAAGCGGTGTCATTGCTTGAATATTTTGAATTGGTGTTGTTGTTATGCCTTGTCCAAATCCTGCATTATATATTTCTGTTTCATATTTAAAATTTAATTGTCCTGCTTTTTCATTAGGCAATTCAATTCCTGTTTTCTTACCAAAACCTAATCTTCTAAAATAACTTCTTAGCATTGCGGCATTCATATGTCTTTCTATAATATTAATTACACCTATATTACTAGATAGTGCATAACCTCTATCAAATGAAATAACTCCCCAACCATTTCTATTCCAGTCACCTATTACAGTTCCATCTTTTGTTTCATATGTCCCTGATTTATAAGTTTCTTCACCATTATATACACCATTTTCCATTGCTGCCATATAAGTAAAAGTTTTCATAGTAGAGCCTGGTTCATAAGGGCGTGAGACATTTAAATCTAAATAATTTGTTATATTTTCACGAGTATTTGGATCAAAGTTAGGATTAGAACTAAGTCCTAATATTTTACCTGTTTTAGCATCTGCTACTACCATAGTAAACCATTCATATCCATACTCTTCTTTTGCTTTTGTTAAAGCTTGTTCTATAAAAAACTGAACATTGCTATCTATAGTTAGATAAATATCTTTACCATTTTCAGCATCTTCTTTATATTCTTTAGTACCACTTATCTTATATCCTCTTAAATCTTTTTGATAAGTAATTTTTCCATCTTTACCTTTTAATAGTTTATCATAATATAGTTCTAGTCCCATTTTACCATCTATATTTCCATCTTCATTTGTTAAAGCATATCCAAGAGTATAACTTAAAAAGTTTCCTTTAGGATAATATCTTTTATAGCTTTCAATAAAATCTATCCCTGGTAAATTTAATTTTTCTATATTTGCTTTATCAAGTTCTGTTAACCCTTTTCCATGAGAACCAAACTCTGTTTGATAGACATTTTCTTTTGATAAATATTTTAATATTTCTTCTTTGTCCATATTAAGAATAGGTGCTAAAGCTTCTGCTGTTTTTTCTTTATCTACTACGTGTTGTGGTTTATTTTTATTTGTTGTTCTTTTAGGATCTAGATATGCTATTAATTTATAAGAAGAAATATTTTGAGCTAGAACATCATTATTACTACTATAAATAGTTCCACGTTTTGCTTTAATAGTTTCAGTTCTAGTTGTTCTTTTACTTGCAAGTTCTTTTAAATTGGTTCCATCTATTTCTTTTGATGTTGCAAGCTGCAATGTTCTACCTATCATTAAGACAAACAAAAAAAGAGAAAAAATAACTAATAGAGTACTATATTTAACATTATTCTTTCTCTTTTTTTTACGCATAAACTATCACCTTTTTTATTTATCTTGAACTACTTTTATATTAGCATTATTATAACTCAAACCTTCAGCTTGTGCAACTTGTTGAATTTTTGCAAGAGATGCCAGTTCATCTATTGTCATAGCAAGACTATCATTATTTTTTTCTTGTTCTTCAATTAAAGCTTTCTTTTTCTCTACTTCGAAGTTAATTTGAGAAAGTGTAGCTTTAGAAAATACTATAGTAACTGGCATAAATACTACTAATACAAATGCAAGTAAATATACGAACTTTTCTACTTTAGTTATCTTTTCTTTCTTATTATTCTTTCTCATAAATAGGCCTCCTATTTTACTCTTTTAATTATTCTTAATACTGCTGAACGACTTCTAGCATTCATTTCTATTTCTTCTTTGCTAGGTTTAATTCTTTTGCAAACTAGTTCATAATCTGGTAAATATTCTGATGGAATATTAGGAAGTCCTTTTATTTCATCTGGAATATTAGTTTTTTCTTTAAATATATTTTTTACTATTCTATCTTCAAGACTATGGAATGTTATTACACATACTCTTCCGCCTACATTAAGTAGGTCTAGAGCATCATTTATAGCTTTAGGAAGATATTCTAGTTCATGGTTAACTTCAATTCTTATTGCTTGAAAGATTTGACGTGCTGGATGATGTTTTCTTCTTTCTTTTTCTGGTACGGAGTTTTTAATTATTTCTGCTAATTCTAAAGTGGTTTCTATATTAGAGTTTTGTCTTTCTTTAACTATATTATTTGCTATACTTACTGCATATTTAGATTCTCCATAATCTCTAAATATTCTGATTAAATCTTCTTTAGAATAAGTATTTACAACAATATAGGCGTCTAGAGCATTATCTTTATCCATACGCATATCAAGTCTTGCATCTTGGTGATAAGAAAATCCTCTTTCACCTTCATCAAGTTGAACACTTGATACTCCTAAATCAAATAAGATTCCATCTACTTTAGTAATATTTCTCTTATTTAATTCTTCTTTCATATTTACAAAGTTACTTTTAATGATAGTGAAGTTAGTACCGAATTTTTTTAAAAACTCAGTACTATATTCTATTGCTTCACTATCTTGATCAAAGGCGAATAAATGCCCCTTATTTATTCTTTCTAAGATGCTGCTACTATGTCCACCAAAGCCTAGTGTTGCGTCAACTATAATGCTATCTTCTTTTAGATTTAAACCATCGATAGCTTCTTTTTTTAAAACGCTTATATGTTTCATGTAATCACCTATATATTTGTCTCAAACAATTTCTCAGCTATGTCAGACATATTATCGAATGTAGAATTAAAGATATTATCATATGAAGAAGTATCCCATATTTCTAATCTTTCTCCAGTACCTAGTACTGTACAATCTTTAGTAATATTTGCATATGTAGTTAAACTAGTTGGAATAACTATTCTTCCTTGCTTATCAAATTCTACTTCTGTAGCGCCTGATAGGAAAAATCTTATAAATTCACGGGCATCTTTTTTTGTAAATGGAATAGTATTTAATTTTGATACTATATCATTAAATTTATCTATAGGATAAACGTATAAACACTTTTCAATTCCTCTTGTAATAATAAACTTAGAACCAAGTTCATCACGATATTTAGAAGGAATTATAAGTCTTTTTTTATCATCAATTGTATGATGAAATTCACCCATGAACATAAGCATCCCCCACTTTTCACCACTATCATCCACTACTTAACTATATATTACTATATTTTTGATTAAGAGTAAATAGATAAAAAAAAATATATGTAAAGTTTACATATATTTTGTATATTTTATATTGACATAAATTTAACCTATACGAAGTGCAGGTGATATTCTATAATGTGCACCACTATCTCTTTTGTCAATTAAAGTTCCAAATATAGTAACATAAAGTTTCCTGTCTCCTTTTCTGAATTCAATATATTCCCCTTCCAATTGTTCTATATATTGATCCTCCGTTGATCTAAGCCACCAACCCCATAGCAAATCTTTTTTATAGAATTTTGCTAGAAAGAAGATTCTTTGCTATCGCATATATTTTCTTTATAGAAATCTAATTGTCTTGTATTATAATATGTAAAATCTAAATACTCTAACTTAATATTATAACTAAAATTATTATCAATATAAATTTCATGAAATGATAATAAGTATAATTTATCAGTTGTAACATAATTTTCAATTTCTTCTAAATCAGCATGCCCCGATATAATTTTTGTATCTATTACTGATTTTCTAAATTTAGCTGGTAAAGATTTATATATCACACCATTAACTTATTCTCTCACGTTAGAATTAGGCCAGTTTAAGGCATTATCAAACGCACAATAAAATGTGCTTGGGTTTAAAATGTCAATAAGCTCAATTACAAAATCACATGCTGTTTCAGAAAAATATTCTTTACTACATTCTTCAGGAGTACTTTATTGGCAATTCTTACAGTATATGTAGTTTTAGGTATTATTCCTGATATAAAATCTTTTACTTCGTCTGAATATATATAATTAGATTTTCTTGCGCCTAATGTTAATTCTTTGATATCTCCTACTTTATATTTAGATTTATTTCCTATCTTTACATTCTCAATTATTGTTTTCCAATCATCTTCTGCAAAAGAAACTGTTTCTTTAATTATTCTTCCTTCTTTACCATAAGTATTTATTTTAATTGTAAAACTCTTAGATATTTCTTCTATATTATATTCTTTAAATATCCACATTTCCTACTCGTTTATTTTACTTTCTAAGTATACTTAATATTTTTAAAAAAGTAAAAAAATAGATAGTTTAAACTATCTATTTATATCTTACTGTTTTATTTTCAATATCTTCTTTGATTAGTTTTATAAAGTTATCTTGTGATACTGTTATTTGTTCAGTTGTTCCATATAATCTATAAGTTAGAGTTTTATTTTCAATTTCATTATCACCTATTACTAGAGTATATGGTATTTTATTTGTCATTGCTTCTCTTAGCTTATATCCTACTTTTTCTTCTCTATCATCTACTTTAACTCTTAGTTTATTACTTCTTAATATTTTTTCTACTTCTTTAGCATATTCTAAGTGTTTAATATTTGATACAGGAAGTATTCTTATTTGTTCTGGTGCTAACCATGTTGGAAGTACTCCTTTTGTTTCTTCTAATAGGAATGCTATAAATCTATCTAGAGAACCCATTATTGCTCTATGAATAACTATAGGAGTTTGTTTTTCTCCATTATTATCTATATATGTTAAATCAAATCTTCTTGGTAATAAGAAGTCTAATTGAATAGTTGGTATGGCTACTGGATTACCTACTGCTGGTTTAATTAGGATATCTAGTTTTGGTCCATAGAATGCTGCTTCTCCTTTAGCTTCAAAATAGTCTACTCCTATTTCATTTAATACATTTCTTAATGCATCTTCTGCAGTATTCCACATATCATCATCTTTAAAATATTTATCTTTTTTATCTTCTGGATCTCTTAGAGATAATCTAAATTCATGTTCTTTTATATCTATACCAAAATCAGCATAAACTTCAATAATTAGATTTAAAACATCTTTAAATTCTGATGCTATTTGCTCTTTAGTACAGAATATATGTGAATCATTTTGAGTGAAACTTCTAGCACGTTCTATACCTTTAACTGCTCCTGCTGCTTCATATCTAAAGTCATTAGCTATTTCTGCAATACGCATTGGTAAGTCTTTGTATGAATGAAGAGTGCTTCCATAAATTACCATATGATGAGGGCAATTCATAGGACGAAGTACATATTCTTCATTATCAAGTTTCATTGATGGAAACATATCATCTTTATAGTGTTCCCAATGTCCTGATGTTTTATATAGTTCTACACTACCAAGGTCTGGTGTATGTACATGTAAATAATTATGTTCTACTTCTTTATCAGTTATATAATTTTGTAGAGTTCTCCAAAGTGTATAACCATTTGGTAAGTATAGTGGTAATCCTTTACCAACTAATTCAGAAACCATAAATATTCCTAAGTCTTTACCTATTTTTCTATGATCTCTTTCTTTAGCTTCTTCCATTTCTTTTAAGAATTTATTTAAGCTTTCTTCATCATTAAAGCATACACCATAAATTCTTTGAAGCATTTTATTATTTGAATCACCTTTCCAGTATGCGCCAGAAACTTTAGTTAATTTAAAATACTTTAATAATTTAGTATTTTCTACATGTGGTCCACGGCATAGGTCTGTAAAATCACCTTGTGTGTAAGTAGATATTACACTATTTTCTTCCATTCTTTCTATTAAATCCATTTTATATGGATCATCTTTAAATTCTTTTAGAGCTTCTTCTTTTGTTATTTCATGTCTTATGATATTTTTAGCACTTTTAACGCCTTTTTTCATTTCTTTTTCTATTTTAGGTAGGTCTTCTTCAGTTAATGTTATATTTCCTAAATCAATATCATAATAGAATCCATCTTCTACTACTGGTCCTACCCAGAATTTAGCTTCTGGATATAAGTGTTTTACTGCTTGTGCTAATAAATGAGCGCAAGAGTGATTTAACATATTTAAATTATTATCTTCTTTTATATTTTTCATCTTTTACACCTTCTTCTAACATACTCATTGTATATGTTTTTTTTAGTAACTTAATAGTATTATCTATTACTTTTTTTTGCTTATCATCTTTAGTTAACTTTTTTTGTAATTCTAGTTTACTAAGACGCTTTTGAAATTCTTTTTTTTCCATTAAAAAACTCCTATATATTATTTTATATAGGAGTGCGAACACGGTACCATCCTTCGTTTAACTTAATTCTAGCATAACGCGCTAAATGCGTAATCTCTTTCGAGCTCTGCTATACAAGGTAGTTACTAATAAACTTTGTTAACTATTTACACCAGCCATAGTCTCTCTTAAAACTCTATTTATTAATCATGTCCTTCTTAGGCATTTCAAAATACATATTTAATATTATGCTTATTTTATTTATTTGTCAAGTTTTAAAAGCTTTTAACTAGAAAATATACTAATACTCCAACTAATGCAAGTAATAATAATACTAATAATATTTTTAAAATATTTGGCATTTTCTTTGTTTCTAGAAATTCATCATCTAAATCGAAGTCTTTATCTGATAAATCCATCGATTTTGTATAGAATGATGCATCAATATTTTTTACTTCTTTTGATTGAGGTTCTTCATAATTTTCTAGTTTTTTATTTACTTCTTTTATTTTTTCACTATCAAGTATTGCTGTATAATTTTTTACTTTATCATCATTATCTGTTGCCATCAAGTCACTTAGTAAATCTACTGATGTTTTTTGATCTAACTCACCACTTAGAGTTCTTGAAGTAATTGTGTTTATTAGTTCTTTCATCTTTTCTGGATCTTTTTTTGTTCTATTTGCTTTATCTTTTTTATAAGCTTCTATTTCTTCTTTTGTTAAACTAAATATATCTAGATTTACTTTATCTTTTTTATCTTCTTCTCTTTCTTTTCTTGCTTCTTCTAGAATACTATTTATATCATATATTTTCTTTCCAGTTGATTTATATAAATTATTTAGATCTTCTAATCTTTTTTCTTCTTTTGATTCTTCTTTTTCCTCAAACATGCCATAGTCTTTTACTCTTTGATAATTTTCTCTTTTATTAAGATTTATATTATCTTCTAATCTAAACCAATTCACATTTGCTATATCTACAGGACGTTCTGGTGCACTATTTAAATCTACTCTACTATATAGTCTACTATTTTTTTCATGACGAGAGATTTTTTCTTCTTCATCTTTATATCTATCCATTCTACTTGCCATAATTTTCACCCTCTACGTATTTATTATAATAATAGTTTAACATATATATTTTATAAATAGAAGATTTTTGATTTTACTTTACGTAAAGAACTTTATTTGATATTATATAATATATATGGAGGATTTATATATGAAAGCAATTGTTAATAAAGATGCATGCATAGGTTGTGGCGCTTGCCAAGCTATATGCCCAAAAGTTTTTGAAATTGGCGATGATGGTTTAAGTACTGTTATTTGCGAAGAAGTTAAGGAAGAAGAATTAGATGATCTATTAGATGCTATTGATTCTTGCCCTACTGGTGCAATAGAAAAAGAGGATTAGTCCTCTTTTTTTAATGCATATAATCTTTTGACTTCTTTAATAGTCAGTTTTCTATAATCTCCACTTTTTAAATCATTAATAGTTAATCCTGCAAACACTTCTCTTTTTAATTTGTCTACCGGATGTTTAATGGCCATAAACATATTTTTAACCTCATGATTCTTGCCTTCTTTTAACGTTAATCTTACATAACTCTTATTACTATCTTTATCATATTTTTTTACTTTAACATTAAATGCTTTAGCTTTATGGCCATCTATTATTATTCCACGTTCTAACATAAGTTTTTCTTCTTTTGTTACTAGTCCACATACTTTAACATAATATATTCTTTCTATGCTATTTCTTGGATGTTCTAATATATTAGTTAGTTCTCCATCATTAGTTAGAATTATTGCTCCTGTTGTATCATAATCAAGTCTTCCAACTGGATATATTCTTTTATCTGTTGCAATACAATCTGTTATTAATTTTCTTCCTTCTTTATCTTCTTTAGAGCATATTACTCCACGTGGTTTATTTAATAAATAATATTCTTTATCTTCTTTTGCTAATCTTTTACCATTAACTATTATTTCATCACTAATACTTGCTTTTTCTCCAAGTGTTGCTACTCTTCCATTAACAGTTACTTTACCTTCTTTTATTAAGTCTTCTGCTTTTCTTCTAGAAGTTACTCCTGATTCTGCTATTATTTTTTGTAATCTTTCCATCTATTTCTCCTTTCTTATATATTTTTGAACTTTAGTAAACTTTTCAGTTATAATTTTAGTTTGATATTTATTATTAAGATCTATTAAAACTAATCTTTCTTTACCATAGTTATTAAAATCCCTTACTTCAATATAATTACCAATTAAAGTAAAATCTTCCAAATTATTATAATGAACTTTATATATTAATTGTTCTTTTTTATTATTAGTATATATTCCATCATCTTTTAAATAATATATTTTATTATTATATATAACTAGGTTTTTACTATTTTCTACAATACTAATAGTTTCTCCTGTTTTTAAATTAATTCCATAATAATTTAGGCCTATGTTATATACTAGAACATTTTCATATAATTTAATACTATCGACATTTTCTGCTAATTTAGTATTAGTTCCTTCTTTTAAATCAAATTTATCTAATTCTTTATCTTGTAATATATATAAACTATTATTATATAATTCTACTTTATTAAAATTAATATATTCACCTAATACTGTTTTAGTATTTTTCTTTTTGTTAATAACTACTAACTTATTAGTATCATTAGTATATATATTATTACCATCTATAATTATAAAGTTTGGAATTCCTTCTAATGTTAGATACTTTTGTAATTCATATAATTTATTACCACTAGTTAGTGATATTTTATAAATATTATTATCACTAAATAAAACATATATATTATCATCATAATAATAGAAATCTTTAAAGTCATTAAATTGTCCTGTTCCTTGTAATAAGTTATAAATATTTTTACTATTTAAATTCTTATCTAATCCTACTATATAATTATCTCTTACTGCATAATATTTAATATCTTTTAATTCTTCATTTACAGTTATTATTTCTTTTTGTTTTTCTTTTTCTTTTTCTATATTACTTACTATCAAATATATTCCTAATAATAGCAATAATAATGCTACTATTATTCCTATAATTATATATAACTTTTTATTGTTTTTTACAGTTCCAAATTCTTCAGTTTTTAAACCATTCATATCAGCACCTCTTTACTATATTATTTTACCATAAAGAATAAAAAAGAGATAGTAAAACTATCTCCTTTTAAAAACTTATGTTTTGTGGCATATATTTAACTACTGAAATATTTTCTTTATTAATAGATTCTATTACATATTTCATTTCATCTAATGTTAAACTATCAAATAACTCAAGTGGTTTTGTTATAACTTTTTTATATCTTGTTAAGTCTCCTACTATGCTTGATGTTACACCATCTACATAGTCACACATACGTATTTCACTAGCTTTCATTATTTTTATTGCTCTTTCAAGTTCTTCTTGTGTTACACTTAAGTCTTTTATTTTATTCTTATATTCTTCTATTAGTTTATCTGGATTAATACTTTCTCCATATAAATAAATAGTTTTAATATCATCTAATGTTTCTAAAAACGAATATGAATCTGATAATATATTATCTTCAGTTAATTTTTCATATAATAATGAAGATGGTCCAAAGTTAATATGAATTATTATATTTAAATATAAGTTTAATTTATATTTATCTATCTTTTTAAATTTTTTAATATCTGTTTTTATTCCCATTAAGACTTTTGGTACTAAGATATTTTCTTTTTTTTCTTCATATTCTTTAACAACAGATTCTTCTTCTTTTTTATTTATTACTTTTACGTTTCTTGCTTTATTTTCTAGAGTATTTAATGTTTCTATTACTGCTTTTGCTTCTTCTATATCAAAGTTTCCTACTATTACTAAAAACATATTATTAGGATTATAGAAGGCATTATAACAATTATATAAATCTTCTTTAGTTATTTTATTTATATCTTCTACTTCTCCTGCTACATCATATTTATGATTATCTTTATGATATAAATTCATTCTTATTAAATCATCTATGCTAGATTCAGGATCATCTTTATACATTTTAATTTCTTCTTTAATTATTCCTTTTTCTTTTTCGACATTACTATTTGTAAAATAAGGACTATTTACATATTTTATTAAATATTCTAAGTTTTCTTTAAAACATTTAGTACCTTCTACTATATATTTTGTTGATGTATAGTTAGTTGATGCATTACAGTCTGTTCCACTTTTAGAATAAAAAGAGAATGGATCTACTTTATCTTCTTCTTCAAACATTTTATGTTCTAGGAAATGAGCGGTTCCGTTTGGGACTTTTATTTCTTTATCATCTAACATAAAATGAGTAGATGTACTTCCATAATATGTTCCGTATGTCATAAAATATTTTGTTTTATTAAGCATAGGTGCTAGATAAATATCTAAACCATTTTTTAATTTTTCATTATATACTGTTATTCCAAGTTTATCTTCATAGTTTAGTTTTTTCATTATTTAACACCTTCTAACATGTATATAGTTTCAAGTTTAACTTTTTTAGAAAGATTAATAATATCTTCTTTAGTTACTTCTTTCATCTTTTCTAATCTTTTATCTATAGGATCTGTTTTTAATAAATCCATTATGTAATATGTTCCTATTAATTCTTCTTCTGATTCTACAATAGTCTTTAAGGAAGATGAATACATTTCTACTGCACTATTTATATCTTCTAAACTAAACTTTCCTTTTGACATATTTTTAACATTTTTATTAATTAATTTTAAAGTTTTTTCATAATTATTTCTTGTTATGCCTGCTCTTAAAAGCATTAGATTATCTAGTTTACTAATATTAGTTCCTATTGTATAACATAATGAATTTTTTTCTCTTACATCTTTAAATAATTTTGAATCAGGTCCTCCGCCTAATATTATATTATAAAGACTTAATACATAATTTCTTTCAAAGTCTGTCAAATTCATTAATTTATATGCTAATACTAACTTAGACTGATTAGAATTATCTTTTTCTATAATCTTTTTTGGAATTAATCTTTTCTTTTTATGTTCTATTATAAAATCTTCTTCTCTTTTTTTGTATTTTCTAGATTTAAAATATTTTCTAATACTTTTATCCATTTCTAATATGTCAATATCTCCTATTACAAAGATATCCATATCATCATTTTTTAACATATAATTATAGTAATCCAATAAGTTCTCTTTAGTTATTTTCTTTAAATCTTCTAAATATCCAACACCTCTATAACCAATTGGACTATCTTTAAATGATTCTTCTAAACATCTTATAACACTATATGATGCTTTATTTTCTTTGACGCTTGTTAATTTTAGTGCAACATCATTCATAATAATATTAAAAGTTTTTTCATCAAATGCAAAATCACTTACATTAGGATTTAATATTACTTCACTAAAGAATTTTAAAGCTTTTTCAAAGTTACCTTTTTCTGTATAATTATCATTTAATACACTTAACGATATACTTGTACTTAAATAATTGCCAATTCTTCCTGATTCACTATATATTCCTGCATCATATAAGTTTTCTCTTTCTATTTCCATCTTTCTTTTAGTATTATAATTTTTAGACGAATATACTAATAATGATGTTAAGAAATTTCTTATAGTTATATTTTCTTTTTTTATTTTTTCTTTAAAAAGGACTTTTACTATTATACCTTTAAAATTATCATTTTTAATTAAATGAATATTATAAGAGCCTAAGTTTTTCTTTATGTATTCCATGTTTTTTTCCTTTCCTATGCCCTTTTATTCTTTATTATAAACTTGCTTCTAATGCTAATTTTATCATTTCATCTAAGCTTTGTTCACGTTTTTTAGAATCTATTTCTTCTTTTGTTACTAAATTATCTGAAACCGTTAATAAACATGCTGCTTTTTTATTTAAATGTTTAGCATTACAAAATAATGCATAACTTTCCATTTCAGTTCCTAGACAATTAAAATCATCTCTAAATTCTTTTAAGTTTTTTCCTTCATCATAAAATGTTTCTGTTGAATAAATATTTCCAAAGCGAACATTTTTATCTTCATTAATTGCTTCTTTTAAAATCTTAGAATTTAATTCTTCAGTTGAATTAACCATATGAGTAGTTTCTCCACTTAAGTCTAAATAATAGTTGGATTTAGATATCGAATTATTTACAAGTATTAAATCATATAAATTTTCATCTTCTAAATATGCTCCTACTGTTCCTATTCTTATTATTTCTTCTACATCATAATATTTAAATAGTTCATATGAATATATTCCCATACTAGGTATTCCCATACCTGATGGAAATATTGTTATCTTCTTCCCTTTATATGTTCCTGTGTATGCATTCATTCCTCTTACAGCATTTACTAATTTAACATTTTCTAAGTATTCGTTTGCTATTTTTTCTGCTCTTTTTGGATCCCCTGGCATAAGTACTGTTTTACTTATATCTTCTTTTTTAGCTTCTATATGTACTGTCAATAATATCACCCTTTCTAATTAATTATAACATAGAAAAGAATTTTATATACAAAAAAAGAACGCTTAATTACGCTCTTGATGAATATTTTCCATCTACTGTTGTTACAAGTATTTTTTCGCCTTGATTAATAAACAAAGGAACTTTTACAACTAAGCCAGTATCTACTATTGCATCTTTCATTGCACTGTTTGTAGTATTGCCTCTAACAGCTGGTTCAGTTTCAACTACAGTAAATTCAATTTTATCTGGAAGATCAATTCCTAATAATTCACCTTCAAATAAAATAACATAAACTTCTAGGTTTTCAATAAGATAGTTCTTATTATCTCCTACTTGTTCTGCAGATAATTCTAATTGTTCATAAGTATCCATATTCATGAAGAAGTAAGTATCTCCAGTATTATATAAATATTGAACATTTTGTTTTAAAATATTTGCTTTTTCAAATTTAACATTTGTATTAAATGTTTTTTCAAGTGTAGAACCAGTTCTTAAGTTCTTTAATTTGGTTTTCATAAATGCTGAACCTTTACCAGGTTTAACATGTAAGAATTCTACTACTTGATAGATTTGACCATCTATCATGATAGTCATTCCATTTTTAATATCATTTACATTAATCATATTTTCACCCCGAAACCTTTATACTACTTCTTCTCTTTATGAGTTGTATGTTTTTTACATCTAGAACAATATCTATTTAATTCTAAACGTTCTGTAGTGTTTTTAACATTTTTTTCTTCACGATAATTTTCTTCACCGCAAACACTACAAACTAGAGTTTTTCTTTGTCTGTTACCAGCTTTTGCCATAATTAATCCCTCCCTTGTTAACACCTATTTGGTATTATAACATAATTATTAGTTAAAAAACAAGTATTATACTATTATTTCTTTTTTAATACTTTGTTTTGTTCTTTTTTGTCTATATGATTTTTAGTGCAAAGTAAAATACTTAATAATAAAGTATTTATATATAATAAGTTTCTTATACGTTTATTTTCTTTTGTTTTATATTCATTTATTTCTTCTCCAACTTTATTAGTTTTATCTACATAATTATAATAAAGTTCATATTCATTCTGATTATAATCATTATATATATAATCATAATAATATTTATTTTCTTTAAAAGGATTGTCATTATAATACTTTTCTATTATTTTATTCATTTCATTATTATTAAATAATTTATTTATATCTTCTAATTCTTTATCAGTAAAGTTATTTATATAAACTTCTTCTTTTCTTTTATATTTAATATTTGTATCTAATTCTATATTATAAGAATAAGGGAATTTATGAGTTAATATTACAGTGTTATAATTCTTTATTAAAACTTTATTTATAGATTTATTTTCTTTTTCACTATAGCCATCTTGTTCACTATAGTTTTTCCAAATATCATAACTTGTATAAACATCTTCTTTAGTTTCTTTAAATGGAGTTGCTCCATTATGAATTGATGCAAGTACATAACCTGCTGTTACTATACTTAGACATGATCCTGTAATAACTAAATCATTTATTAATAATCTTTTTTTCATGGTATATCCCCCTAAAAACGTATATATTATACCATAAATCTTATTTTTAGTCTAGCTACAAAAAAAGAAAGCTTAGCTTTCTTAATTTATTCCATACATTTCAAAATATTTATTTGTAACTCTTTTTGTTATGTGCATTGTTACAAGTGATGCATAATTTGTTGCAGTATCTGGTCTTGATGAATCTGGTGATGTAACAATAATGGACATCTTAGGATTATTTCTTGGGGCATATCCTATAAAACTACTTGTAATAGTTTCAGTGTCTATTTTTCCATCATTATTAGTATCTATAAAGCTTTGACTTGTTCCTGTTTTACCTGCTGCATCATATTTTTCGTCAATATAGCCTACTCCATATGCTCCTTGTGCATGACATACTGCATAAAATCCTTCTTTTACTCTATCTAAATATTCTTTTTTTGTATCTATTTTATTTAATACTTTTTTATCTTTAGAATAAATTACTTCTCCTAAATCACTAGTTGTATTACTTTTTCTTACTTCTTTTAATAAGTGTGGTTCTAGACGTTCCCCATCATTTGCTATAGTTGTTATATATTGTGATAACTGAATTGGCGTATATGTTTCATACTGACCCATTACAAAATCTAATAAATTACCTGCTTTTGAGTCTTTTGCATGATATCCTGTACTTTCATTTCCAATATCTATTCCTGTTTTAACACCCAAACCAAACTCATGATACATATTACGATATTTTTCAAAAGCTTTTTCATTAAAGTTTAATTTCATATTTGGATAATATTCTTGATCATTTACTTTGATAGCTGTCTTAAATTGATATACGTTACTACTTTTTGCAAGGGCTGTTATATCATCTATTAAACCTAAAGTATGTGATGAACACTTTTCTTTAGTTCCTGCTATTTTAATACATTCATCAACTATTTTATCTCCTATTTTTAGTGCTCCTTCATTATATCCTACAAGCATTGATGCTCCCTTAACAACAGATCCTGGTGTTATAGGACTTGTTAAAATCGTTGGTGTATTATCAATAATTTTATCTCCTACAATTCTTTTAGATGACATTGCTAATATTTCACCAGTTTTAGGATCTTCTATTACAACACTTGAATGGTCATAATAATCAGTATTAGGTTCAGTTTTTGTTTTCCTTATTTCATCTTCTAATATTTCTTCTAGAGCCTTTTGTAATTCTATATCGATAGATAAAACAATATCATTGCCTCTTTTACCTGCTTTAATTTCTTTTAATTCATATGAATTTAATAATTCATATTTTGCTTTAGTTCCTTTTAAATAGTTTTCATATTCTTTTTCTAAATAACTTAATCCTACTCTATCATTTAACGAATATCCTTTACTTAAATAATAATCTTTTAGATTAGATGGAATACCTTGAGTACTTGTTGATACAGTTCCAAGAATACTTCTTAAAGTATTACCATATGGATATGTTCTTTCCCAATCTAAACTTGTGCCAAAGCCTTTTAATGTTTGAGAATGTTCTGCAATATAAGCATATTCTTCTTCTGTTAAATCTTCACCTTTTTTAATTGTTTTATATGAATATTTATAACCATTATTCATTAAATGATATAGATATGCAGCTTTTCTATCATTATTAGACATCTTATTAATTTCAGATGTTTTTATTCTTTCTTTTTCTTTTTCTATAATATCTTCGGTTTTTAATTTTCCTTGTTCTAATTTAGCCCATTCAATACTTGTTATTCTCTTCTTTAATTTATCTTTATTAGTTATATAATAGAAGTTTCTTAACATAGATTCAGTTACTCTATCATAATTAAGATTTAATATTTTAGATACTTCATAAGAACTATTAATTTCATCCGAAGTTGTTACATCTTTACTTTTTTTATAATAAATAGTTTTAACAGCTTTATTATCTACTATAACTTTATAATTTCTATCTAGTATTCTTCCTCTTGGAGTTGATTCACCTTCAATAATATTATGGTCTAATCTTTTTAAATTTTCTTTATGAGTTTTACTATCTATAGTAAAAACACTTATTAGTTTTAAGAATAGTACTAGAAATAATATTATTACAAGGCTAAAAAATAATAAAACTCTTTCATCTAGTATGTTATCTTTATATGTATTTTTATTAGTTATAAATGATTTTTTATTTTTATTTTTCATACTATTCTCCTTCTTTATTAGTTTAACACATATTTAAAAACTTACTACCATATATTTAAAAAAAGAGAGGTTTATATGATAGGAAGATTTATAAAAAATAATATTAAATATTTAAATAAATATTTAGTTAGAGGATTATTAGAGACTCAGAATATTTATATTAGTGATATGGAATCTAATTATTTAAATTATATTATTAAAAGAGATTATATAAAACTATTAAATAAAGATTATTTAGATAGTTTTAATTATTTAGAAGATAAAATAAATAAAGAATCTCTAAAAGAGATTCTTAATCTTTACATTAATTTATCTAATAAATATTTTTAATTTAATTTATTTAGAAGTTCTTTATCAAACTTCTTTTCTTTTATCATATCTATTTCATATTTATATGGAGGGATTTTATTTACATAAGGTGTTTCTAATATTTTAGGGATATCTTTTAATTTATCATTATAAATAACATTTATTAAATTATCAAAGCCTATTGTTCCAAAACCTATATTTTCATGTCTATCTTTATGAGAATTAAGTTCATTTTTGCTATCGTTTACATGAATACATTTTATGTATTTTATTCCTATTTCTTTATCAAAATCTTCTAAATATTTATCAAAGTCTTTAATATCTACTCCAGAGTCATTTAAATGGCATGTATCAAGGCAAACTCCTATATTTTGATAATTTATACCTTCTATTATTTCTTTTATCTCAGAAATAGTTATTCCTAGTTCTGTTCCTTTACCTGCCATAGTTTCTAATAAAATAGTTATGTTAGTATCTACTAATACTTCATTTAAACCATTAATAATATTTTTTATTCCTACTTCTTTACCTAGACCTACATGCGAACCTGGATGTAACACTAAATATTTCATACCTAGAGCTTCTACTCTTTTACATTCATTTTTTAAAAAAGAAACTGCGAAATCATATTTTTCTGTGTTCGCTAAATTTATAATATATGGAGCATGGACTATTACTTTAGTTTTATCTATATTATTTTCTTCCATAAGTTTTAAAGCTTCTTCTGTTAAATTATTATTTATTTCTCTTCTTAATGTATTTTGAGGAGCTCCTGTATAAAACATAAAAGTATTTTCTCCATAACTTAAGGCTTCTTTAACACTACCTAGAAGTTCTTCATCTTTAGTAAATCCTACATGGCTTCCTATTAGTAACATATAATCATCTTCTTTCTTTTAATATAATAGCATAAATAAATAAATAAAAATAGGCAAAGCCTATTTTTGAATTACACAATTATATCTATTAGTTATTGTTTCATCGTCAATTTTTATAACATTACTAGCATTTAGATCAGCGATAGATGTTTGGATATCTTTTCTTTCAAGAATATCTTCTTTAATTGGAGTTGAAATACCATTTCCACCATTATCTACTAAAGATATATAGTAATCATAATAATCTGTATGATTTGCTTCACTACCTTTATTATAAATAATTACATATCCAGCTTTATAAGTTTGTCCAAAACTACTCTTTGCACCACCACGTTCTAGTAAATAAGGTAAAACGTTTTCACTTCCGTTAAATAAGTTAATAACTGTTGTTTTATTATGGTCTGGATATTGGCAAATACCACCTGCTACTTGATTGTTCTCATTTGCAAGAACAACTTCACCTGAAGCCATAGATGTTCTTGCAGCATCAATTATTTTTTTAGCATTAGTAACATATGTATCTTTTCTTGATTTTGTTATAGCATTAGAAATTGATGGAATAGCTGCAATCATTAAAATTCCAAGAATAACTATAACTGCTAGTAGTTCAATTAGCGTAAAACCTTTTTTGTTTTTCATATTAATCTCCTATCTTCTTATTTTTACATTTTAATTATAACTTTTTGATTTTTTATAGTCAATATTTTTTGTAAATTATATTGTTGTACATGTCAAGTTTCTAGTAAAGTAAGCATTTGTCTCATATGGATTAGTGACGTATTTCATTTTACTATTTTCATAATTTAGATTTTCTTCTAATGTTGAAATAATACCTCTATAATAATATTTAGTACCAACTTTATATTTTTCTAATAATTGAACATGATATTCATAAGTAGCTGAAGTTTTATTATATTTAACATAGACGTAAGATAAACTAGCATCATATGTTCCACCTTGAGGTGGTACATCGAGTTCTGATCTATCAAGATCTGCAAGAGTATATAGTTTACAATAAAGTTCTGCTGGTTTTCCTTCACTTGCTAAATTAAATTTATATCTTGATAACTTAATCATTTTTTTAGCATCATTTATATATGCTGTTCTTCTGTTTTTATCAATCATACTGCTAATATTTGGAAGACTTAATAACATAATACTTCCTAATATAATCATAACTACTATTAATTCTAGTAATGTAAAACCCTTTTTATTCATATCATCACCTACTATAATAATTATATATTAAATAATTATTTTTTTAAAGTTTTTTTTAAATTATTAAGTTCTATAATAGTATTAGTGTTAAAGTAATCTTTATTAAATAGATTATCATAGCGATAAATTGAAAATCCTATATAATTTTTAGTATTACGAGTTAAAATTAGTTCTCTTTGAATAATATTATTATTATCAATCCATTCATTACTACCTGTTAAAGAATAGTTATCTATATTACCTACTTTATAAAAACTTAGAGCATATATTATTTTTATATTAGATATATTATCCCATCTTTTGATAGTTTGTAGAAATGGCATATTTTTATTATAAAAGCCATAATATACTTGAGGCATTACAAAATCTAAATATTTGTTTGAACTTGTTAATTTCTTTATATCTACATAGTCTTTATTATATAGATTGTCTATATTCCCTGATGGTGATATTCCAAATAAGATATCTTTGTTTTTGGATTTAATATTATCATGTACATCTTTTATAAAATTAGTTATGTTATTTAAATGAAATTCCTTTAAAGAGGTATTATTTATTTTACTATATTCTTCTTTATCTATATCATCACTTACATAAAAGTAATCATCAAATATTATTCCTTTAAATTTATAATAATCTATTAATTCTTTTATTCCATTAATAATTATTTTATTAGTTTCTTTATTAGCTGGATTATAGTAATAATAATCACCATATTTATATGAATTATTAATATATTTTTTACCTAATCTAAATGGATTTATCCATATGTATAAATCTATATTATATTTTTTAGATTCTTTAATGAAGTAATTTAAAACATCATAATAAGTATTATCATTTAATATTATATTATCGCTGGTTTCATATAATTTACTTTTATATATAGAATCATTATGACTCCTAACTTGTAAAAATATAGTATTAAAATAATTAGATTTTATATTTTTAAGACATTTCTTAATATTATTTTTAGAAGTAGTTTTATCTTTATCTTTTATCATCTCATTTAATTCTATATATGATATAAATACTCCTCTTACTTCATTTTCTTTTTTTATTTCTTTTTTATTATTAATAAATAGTAAACTTATTACTATAAATATAACAAATAAAAAGATAGACTTTTTCATTTAATCACCTAAGTCTATCTTATATTATTTAATTTAAATAATTTGTCTAATATTGTTTATTGAAATAAAACTATAGCATCTGATGAGTTTCCATCTGCTGCTTCTGGTATTGCTACATTTAAAGTAATAGTTCCAGCCTCTCCACTAGTATATGCAACTATTTCATAAAATCCACTTGCATATTGGTAACTTACAAAAGTTTCGGATTTTTCAGTGACTGTTTGATTTACCAAAATATTACCTGTTACTGAAGGTGGCATAACCCCATATGTTGATGATATTGATATATAAATTGTAACTTTTTTTACTCCTTCAGGCACTTTAATATCTTTAGTTTTTGCAATACCTGATCTACTAGTTGTAAATAATCCTGTACTCCATGTTTCATATGTTACTTGGTTATTACTTTTTAAGTCATTAAGTGCATCTTCTATATTGTCAACTTTCCAATTTTTATCTTTAGGTGTATACTTTATATCTTTTGCTAAATAACTATATGCTGATACTGTTATTGTTAATGTTATTATAAATGTTATTACTACTGCTAATAATATTTTTTTCATTTTTATCATCCCTTACTATATTAATTATAAATTATCTAAAAAAAAAATAAATACAAAATGTATTTATTTTTGTTCTATTCTAAAAACTGTTGAAATGCCTAAGCTTAAATTAGCTATATTTCCATCAAATTGCCCTCTACCAGTCACTGGTATGTACATATTGGTAGTTGATGCATATGGTGTGCGTAACCAACAGGATTTAGTATTGTCAATAAAACTTTTAGATGCAGCAGTGCTATTATTATTTAGTGATACATTTCTTTCTTTATAATAGTCCAGCTGTCTTGTATCATTATATGCTCTATCATATGTTAGAAGTTTTTTATCCTCCCATATTTCGTGTGAACTTAATAAATACATTTTATCGGTTGATGTACTATTAATTTTGCCTTTTTTTGAATCATGTCACGATACTACAAATGTATCAATAATTATATTTTTTAAATCTTGTGGTACTTGATTAAATAATACATTATTAATATATTTTCTTGCTTCTATTGCAGGCCAACCATCTTCATTTCATTCATTTTCATAGTATATACCTTTGTATGTGCCTGTTTTAATTGCATTTTCTGTATCTCCTATCTTACTATAATCGAAAGTTGCAAAAGTTATTTCAAGTGTTATCAAAAATACAGAAATCATTAATAATATTAATATTAGTAGTCTCTTCATATCTTTAATAAATTCACCTATCTTATGATTACATTATAAAAGTATGCTTTTTTTTGCAATATATATTTATTTTACTTTATACTTTATGTCTCCTGCGTTATTTATACTTAATATTTTTACTTTTTTTATATCTTTTATATTTCTTTTATTTAATTCTTTTATAAGAAACTTTATTGATATATTATTTTCTATTATATTTCTTATTAAAATATTACCATTTTCTATTAATACAATATCTTTCTTATTAGTTTTATAATTTAATAATAAAATAATTATAATGATAAATAAAATATAAATACTATAATTATTATTAAATGTAAAATATATACATAGATTTGTTATTAGAGTTACTTCTAATATATTTTTATTTATTCTATTATTATATAGATAAAGCATTATAACTGATATTATTAACTTTATAATAAGCATATTATCACCTACTAATATATAGTTTAAAATCATATTATTTTATACATATGAATATTTATATATTAGAGGTTATATATGAAAAAATTATTTAAAAATATATTATATATATTTATTTATTATTTAATTTGTATATTTATATTAAGTATATTAAATTACTTTAATATTATAGGTGATAAAGTTATGTATTATATTAATTTTATTATCTTCATTATAATTATATATTTTAATGGTAGTAGAGATTCTATTAGAAAAATGAATGATAAAACTATATATAGTTTATTAATAGGATTAATTATTTCTGGTTTATTTTTTGTTTTAAATATTATTTTAGGGTATAAAATTAATTTTAAACTATTTATATACTTAATATTAATTATTCTAGTTAGTTTACTTTCTAGTTTTAGGAAAAATAAAAAGAAGCTTTAATTATAAAGCTTCTTTAATTCTATCTAGTAAAGATTTTTTTACTGTTTTTGTTGATTTCTTTCTAGTATTTGTTTTCTTTTCTTTATTATCTATAGTCATAATAAATTTAGTATTTCCTTCATCTTCACTATTTTTCATTGTAAATGTATCATAGTTATTTCCAGTTCTTACTATTGCTTTTAAACTTTCAACATTTTCTTTTAATTTACCATTTACTAATTCATTAATTTTAGATATACCTTCATTATCAAATCTAGTCATACCTTCTTTTAATTCATTAGAACCATCTTTTAATGATGATGAACCATTATATAATTCTTCTAGGCCTTTTCTTAAGCTTGATGAGCCATTTTTTACTTCTTTAGTTCCTTTTGATTGTAATTCGCTTAAATACTTATCAATTGTTCCTAATTGAGTAGTTATTGAAGATGCTGAAGATTGTAATGTCTTAATAGTTTCATCTATTGCATATATATTACTATTTAATAAATAAACGATACCTTGTTTATCTTCACCTACATATTGATTATATGCTCCTAGTAAAGATTCATATTGCTCTTCTTGTAACATAGATTTTGCTTTTAAAGCAGTTATTACTGTTTTAAAATTAGGACTTGCTACATGTAAGGCATTACCATCTTCTGTTAAAGTACTTTGAATAAGTGTAGCTTCTTCAGTTGTTAATTTTCCTGCTTGAATAAGTGCTGGAATTTGTGGTTTTAAACTAGATACTTGATCTTTTGTTCCTTGTACAACTAAATCGCTTATTTGTTTTTGAGCTGATTTTTTTGCTAACTCATTTCCTGCTTTTAACTCATTTAAGCTAGCAATTTTAGTACTCATAGTACTCATTTCATCTTTAAGTGCAGCTTCTCCACTTTTTAAACCTGATATTATTTGAACTAAGCTTGTATCTACAGTTGATCCACCTTGTTCTAGTTTAGTAGCTCCTTCTAATGCTATCTTTAATCCTTCATTTAATTTGGTTGATCCTTCACTAATTTTATTAGTTCCTTCAACTAATTTTTTAGAGCTTGATGATAATTCATTTGAATTATTATATACTTCATCCAATTTATCAAATTCTTTTAAATCATCTTCATTAATAAATTTAGATTCTACTACATTATAGATTGAATGAAATTTAAAGT